>JAHEKY010000176.1 GCA_024644465.1 Ilumatobacteraceae bacterium
CTGCGCAGGCGATAGCCGGTTGCCGCGGCAACCCGGGCGCGCACGGCCTCGATCACCGATCGAACGTCGGCGGCGGCGCCGTCCTCGCTCGCCTGGATGAAGTTGGCGTGCTTCTCGGAGACCCACGCCGTTCCGATCCGGAAGCCGCGCAGCTCGAGATCGTCGATGAGCCCGCCGGCGGTGACCTCGCCCGGCACCGGATTCACGAACACCGAACCACAATTCTGTCCGCCCGGTTGATGCTCTCGGCGCCACCGCACGATCTCGGAGATCTCGCGTTCGGCCTCCGCTCGGTCGCCGCGGGTGAGCCGGAGGCGGGCGTCGCACACCACGTGCGACGCGGCGAGATCGGAGGCCCTGAAACGCAGCCCAATCCGCTCGACCGACAGCGTCTGCAGCCCGTTTGCCGGCGCCGACATGTCGAACACGCGCACGTCGATCAAGCTCGCGGCCATGTCGGAACCGTGCCCGCCGGCGTTCATGCGGACGGCGCCGCCCACCGAGCCGGGCACGCCCACCGCCCACTCGAAACCCCTCAGTCCCGCCGCCGCGGTTCGGCGCGCGAGGACGGGCAGCGCAACGCCTCCGCCGGCGGTCACGACCTGGTCGAGCGAGTGACCCGCATCGACCGGAAGCTCGATGTCGGATGCGAATCGTGCGATCGAGAGCGCGATTCCGGCGAATCCCTCGTCGGCGACCAACATGTTCGAACCCCGACCGATGACGAGGACCGGGACACCCGTCTGGGCGTGCACCTCGGCCACCGCGATGAGGTCGTCGACCGAAGCGGCGTCGACGAACAGCGCAGCCGACCCACCGACGCGATAGGTGGTCATGGGCGCGAGTGGGACGTCGCGCTGCGCCCGTTCGCCGAGCCGGTCGGCGAGTCCGACGGCGGCTGCGTCGAGCGCGGTCTCGACCGGCGTCACGTCGCTCCCCCGCGGCGGGCGGCGAGCACCTCGTCGGGCAACGATGCGATGTCGCCGCACCCCATCGACACGCAGACGTCACCGTCACCGATGTGCCGGGCGAGGTAGGCGACGAGCTCGTCGCGCCTGGGCATCCAGACGACACGGGTCAGCGGGTGGGCGTCGAGGACCGCGTTGAGCACGAGTTTGCCCGTGACCCCCGGGATGGGTTGCGTTCCCGAGGGGTAGATGTCGGTGAGGACGACCAGGTCGGCTGCCAGGAAGGCATCGGCGTAGTCCTGCCACATCTCGGCCATGCGGTTGTAGCGGTTCGGCTGGAAGACGGCGACGACGCGACGCCACCCGTCGCCGCTGTCGCGCGCCGCCCGGAGCACGGCGTCGATCTCGGTCGGCAGGTGCGCGTAGTCGTCGACGAAGGTCGCACCGGCGTCGTGGCCACGCACGTCGAATCGGCGGGCCACCCCGCCGAACCGCCCGAGCGCCTCGGCTGCGACCGCCGGTTCGACGCCCAACTCGAGCGCCATCGCGAACGCGCCGGTCGCATTGGCGACGTTGTGTTCACCGCGGAGCGGCAGATGCACCGACGCCACCCGCTCCCCGTGTCGTTCGACCCCGAACCGGTACGACCCGTGGTCGGGCTCGACGTCGACAGCACGAACCGCAGCGCCGCTCGACAACCCGTAGGTCACCGTGTCGTGGCGGGCGGCGACGGCGGCGGCTCGCAGGTTGTCGGCGCACACGACTTTGGGTCCCGCGATCTGACCGAGGTACCGATCGAACGAGCGCTCGATCTCGGACAAGGAGCCGTAATGGTCGAGGTGGTCGACGTCGATGTTGGTCAGGATCGTCCCGTGGAGCGGCAACTCGAGATGCGTGCCGTCGCTCTCGTCGGCTTCGACGACGAACCACTCTCCCCCGGTCCACTGGGCGCCGGTGCCCATGTCGTTGACATCGCCGCCGATCACGAAACTGGGCCGCATCGCAGCCTCGGCGAGGATCAGCATGAGCATCGACGTCGTCGTCGTCTTGCCGTGGGTTCCCGCGACCGCGACCGATTTCGCCTGGGCGCAGATCGAGGCGAGCATGCCCGCCCGGCTGACGGTCGTGATGCCCAGCTTGCGGGCCTCGTCGAGTTCGTTGAGATCGTGGGGAATCGCCGTCGAGGCGGTGACCGCGTCGCAACCGACGACGTGTGATCGATGGTGCCCGATGTGGATGATCACACCGGCTGCCCGGAGACGGTCGAGCACCTGCCGCTCGCGCAGATCCACCCCCGACACGTTGTGCCCCATCTGGGCGAGCGCGAGGGCGATCGCGCTCATGCCGGGCCCAGCGACGCCGATCACATGGATCCGGCGGGGAGTCGACAGATCGAGCGGGGGGATCGGAACCGTGGTGGTGGCGGCGTTGCTCACAGCACGATCAGGCTACGACAGCAGCCCGGCGATTTCGGTCACGCTCCGGCGACCGATTCGATCAGCTCGGCGAGCGCACCGCGACGATGAACTGCGCCGGCCTCCCGGGCGCGCTGGCCGAGGAGCAGACGTTCCTCGGGATCGTTGCGGAGTTGCTGGACGACCGCGACGAGATGGGTGAGATCCGACTCGGGGAGATGGACGGCGCCGCCCCTGTCGGACAGCCAGGTGACGTTCAGTGTCTGATGATCCTCGGCCGACGCAGCCCACGGAACGAGGACCGCCGGAATACCCGTCACCGCGACCTCGTGGACGGTGCTCGCTCCCCCGCGACCGACCAACAGATCGGCCGCCGCATACACCGACGGCATGTCGGACTCGTAGCCGATCGGCTGATACAGGAGCCCGTCGCCACCATCGAGCGGCTCGTGCGCTCCGGCGATGAAACGTTCGCCGACCACATGCCGGATGGCCAGTCCGGAGTCGTCCGCGGCACCGTCGACCATGCGGCACACGACATCGTTGAGCGCGCCGGACCCCTGCGACCCACCCATGACGGCGACGACGAAACGGTCGTCGGGTAGCCCGAGCCGCGCCCGCGCCTGCGACGGACCGACCGACCGGTCGACGTCGAGGACCGCCTGCCGCACGGGCGCACCGGTCAATGTCGCGTTCGGAAGGGGCGAATCGGGAAAGGCCACGGCGCACGCGGCGGCGTACCGGGCCGCGAGCTGGCTGGCGCGACCGGGACGCAGGTCGTAGCTGACCACCACGATCGGGACCCGCAGCTTCCGAGCGGCGAGAACGACCGGCATGCTGGCGTATCCACCGACGCTGACGACGACGCGTGGACGGGCGCGGCGCATCGCGGCGATGGCCGCGCGACGGGCGCGCCACAATTTCGGGATGAACCCCAGATTGCGACGCGAGAAGCTGCGCTGAAAGCCGACCACGTCGTAGAGCACGTACGGGAACGGTGTCTCGGGCAACAGCCGCGTCTCGATGCCCCGCTGCGCGCCCGCATAGTGCAGCGTGCTCGGATCGTGACCTCGTGCGACGAGCGACTCGGCCACCGCGATGGCGGGGAGCACGTGGCCGGCGGTGCCCCCGCCGGTCA
>JAHEKY010000088.1:0-4900 GCA_024644465.1 Ilumatobacteraceae bacterium
TGCAGCGCCACCCGGCGCGCTGACCGCTCACCCGACGAGTGGGGCGACGGTGGCACCGAGCAGCGTGACGAGGTCGCCGGGCGCCAGCCCGATGTCGAGGCCCCGTCGCCCGCCGCTGACGTAGACCATCTCGAGCGTCGTCGCCGACTCGTCGACGACGGTGCGGAGTTGCTTGCGCTGACCGATCGGGCTGATCCCGCCGACGACGTAGCCGGAGGAGCGCTCCGCCTCGGCCGGGTCGCACATCGTCGCCCGCTTCGCGCCAGCGGCGGCGGCCGCCGCCTTCATCGAGAGCTGGCCGCTGACGGGGACGACGGCGACGACGAGTTCACCGGTGTCAGTGGTGACGAGCAACGTCTTGAACACGACGTCGCCCGACAATCCGAGTGCGGCGGCCGCTTCCAGCCCGTAGTTCCCGCCCGTCGTCCGCTGCCCGGTTCGAGCTGAACGCCGGTTGTCCGGCGTGCGCGCATACTCGTGCAGTTCGAACGGGATCCCGGCGGCTTCGAGGGCGCGGACGGCGGGGGTCACGTGACCATTCTTGCCCGACGCGCCAGACTCGTCTCGTGCGCCTCACCGTCGACCCGTCCACCGACCCCGCCGACTACGACTTCCACCACGACATTCGCGTCCGCTTCGTGGAGACCGACGCGATGGGCATCGTCCACCACAGCAACTACGTCGCGTACTTCGAGGAGGCCCGAGTCGCGTTCCTGAAACACGTCGGCCATCCGTTCACGGAGTGGCGGGCGGCGGGTCTGGAGTCGCCGGTACTGGAGGCGTACGTCAAGTATCGGCGACCGCTGAATTTCGACGACCTGCTCACCGTCCACCTGAAGCTCGCCGATGTGACCCGTGCGACGTTCCAGATGGCGTATCTGACGACGGTCGGCGACACGGTCCACGCGACCGGCGTCACCGTGCACGGCTGTGTCACCACCGACGGCCGGCCGACGCGACTCCCCGCCTGGTTGGTCGAACTCGGAACTGCGACCTGACCTCTCCTGCCCGGCGGTCGCGTACCTCCCGCTCCGGTGAGAGTTGGGCGGACGTGTGCCTCTCACCTCTCACCGCAATCGCGGGCCGCACCGCTCCGGTGAGAGTCGGGCGAACCTGTGCCTCTCACCTCTCACCGCAAACCTCACCGCAACAGCGGGTGACGACGGGGGGCGGTCACATCTTGAGGGTGAGGCCGCCGTCGACGACGAAGATCTCTCCGGTCGTGTACTTGTTGCGCAGCAGCGCCAGCACGGCCTCGGCACAGTCGGCCGCCGTTGCCGATCGCGGGATCGGCGCAGTGGCGGCGACCGCGTCGTGCATCGCGTCCCAGTCCTTCGTCCACGGCGTCGCCACGAGGCCGGGTGCGACCGCGTTGACGCGGATCGGGCCGTAGGACTTCGCGAGCAACTGCGTCATCTGGTTGAGCGCGGCCTTGCTCATCGAGTAGGCCATCGACGAGCCGACCGGTCGGACACCGGCGATCGAGGTGATGTTGACGATGTTCGGGTCGTCGCTCTCGCGCAGGTGGGGGATCGCCCGCTTGGTCAGCCACCACGTCCCGAACACGTTGACGTCGAATGTCTTGCGGAAGATGTCGTCGGTCAAGTCGTCGAGCTGGTGGTGCGGCACCTCGGTCGTCCATCCCGCGTTGTTGATCAGGATGTCGAGTCGGCCGAAGCGTTCGACGGTGGTGTCGATCAGCGCGTGTGCCTCGTCCTGCCGGCTGATGTCGGCCCGGACGTACGACGCGCCGTCACCGAGCGACGCGGCGACCGCCTCGCCGGCCTCGACCGACGACGCCGAGTTGACCACCACCGTGGCGCCGAGTGCCGCGAGCCGGCGGGCCGTCTCCTCGCCGATTCCGCTCGACGAACCCGTGACGATTGCGACGCGCCCGCCGAACTCTGCTTGTCCCATGCGTCAGAACGTAGTGAGATGGCGGGCGATGAGCGTCATCGACCACCTCGTACTCGCCGTGCCCGACCTCGACGAGGCTGCGGACTGGTTCGCCTCGGCGACCGGTGTCCGCCCCGCGCCGGGCGGGGCGCACGTGGGGATGGGAACGCACAACGCGTTGGTGTCGTTCGGCTCCGGATATCTCGAGCTGATCGCGCCGGACCCCACGCAGCCGGATCCGGAAGACGGCCGGCCGTTCGGAATCGACACGCTCGACGAGCGCCGCCTCGTCGCATTCGCGGTACGGCCGGACAGCGACACGACGATCGACGGGATGATCGAGGCAGCCGGGCACGCCGGGTACGAACCCGGCGAGGCGGTCGCGATGACCCGCCTGGCGCCGGGAGGCGTGCTGCTGCACTGGCGGCTGACGTTTCCCCGCACGAGTTGGTCGGGCATCGACCTGCACGGCACCGTGCCGTTCGTGATCGACTGGGCTGACACCCCGATGCCGGCGACGACCGCACCCGGCGGACTCGAACTGCTCGAGTTCGCGGTCGATCATCCGGAACCGGCCACGATCGAGGCCGCGCATCGCGCGCTCGGCATCGACGTCGAGGTGCGGCCCTCGACCCACGCCGGCCTGACCGCTCGGCTCGCCGGCCCCGGCGGCACCATCGACCTCTGAAGGTCAGTCGCGGAACGAATCGGCACCTTTGACGAGCATCTTCGACAGCGACTTCGCCCCGTCACCGGCCTGCCATCGAGTCAACAGCGCGAGCAACATGCCGAGCAGTGCGCCGGCGGCCGCATCGTCGCGAACGCCGACCGATGGCGCCCCCCGCTGCGCCGCGAAGATCTCCGCGATCGCGCCCCGGCGGCCGAGCAGCCCGTGCTCGAAGGCGACCGCCAGGGGCTCGTTGGCGAACACGAGCCGGAGCTGCTCGAGCAGGTCGGCTTCGTCGGCGGTGTAGACCTCGATCGCGGCAGCCGTGAAGGCGGTGGCCGGCGACGCTTCTGCCCCGCCGGCGTCGACGACCGCGAGCGCCCGCACGAGCACTTCTGACCGGTCCCCCCACAGCACGAGCGCTTCCTTCGTCCCGAAGTACCGGTACGTGGTCGACGGGGACACTCCGGCCTCGTCTGCGACCTGTTCGACCGTGACGTTGCCGAATCCGTGCTGGCGCATCAGTTGCACCGCGACGCGCTGCACCTCGGCCATCGCAGCGCGTCGATTGCGCTCCCGGAGCGTCAGTTCTGCCATCGGCGGTGATCGTAGCCGCGCGTCGCTTCCGCATTGACAGTGACTCTCATACCGTGGTCACTGGGGAACTGACGGTGGGTGTCAGCCGTCGGCCGGTACAGCCTCGCCGCGCCTCAGTCGAGGGTCCGACGCCGTGCGAGTGGCTCGAGGAACAGACGCAGATGCGCTTCCAGCGCTTCGACGAGGTCGTCGCGGTCGAAACCGGCGTGACCGACGAGGTACTCGAGGGACTCGAACTGGAACGGGATGTCGAGCATCGCGATCGCCCGCCTCCGTTCGGAGTGATTGAGCATGTCCAGTTCGGGTGCGAACTGTGCGACGAGCTGGTCGCCCAGAAGCGCACGGCTGCTCTCGATGCCTTCCCGGACCACATCCCACGTTCCGGAGAACGCAGTGCGGGCGATCGGGCCGAAGCCCCAGTAGGTGTCGGTCCGCGCCTTGACGAATGCCGTGATTCGATCGGGCAGCGCGCCCTCACCGATCGCCTTGATGTCCAGCAGCGGGCTGATCTGCTCCATCACGCGGTCGACCGCGGCGCGCTGCAGCGCGGCGCGGTCGTCGAAGTATCGGTACAACGACCGGTGCGAGACGCCGGCGCGTTCGGCGATGTCTTCGCCGGAGGGGTCGAGGCGGCCTTCTGCCGCGAGTTCGATCAGCGCATCGAGCACGCGCTCCACGTTGCGTTCGCGACGGCGGGTACGGCCGTCCGAACCGTGGTTCGCGCTGTCCTGTCTGTCATCGGTCACAGTGCACCGCTGTTCCTCCTGACCCCGAACGATAGCGACCCATTCGGACGAGCTGATCCCGCGGACGTTTCCCGCAGGCGGGCGCCAGGGGGATCGAACTCGCGCGGAGATCGCCCACCGCATGTGCGACATGTGGCACACCGCCGCTAGCCTCGGTGTCGTCGGCTGGATCTTGTCAGGCCGACTCGCTGGCCACGGATCAGGTCTCCGGGGGGTGACCTGATCCGGCCAGCACGAACCGCTCCGACAGGCGTTCGTCACGCTCCGGTCAGGATGTCGGCGACCGTACGGTGGAGCACCGTCGACAGCGCGAGCTGTGTCTGGCTCCGCTCCACGTCGGCGATGGCCGCGATCTGTTGCAGCACCGCGTGCAGATGATCGTTCGTGCGCGCCACGATCCGGCAGTGCAGGTCGCCGGTTCCGGTGACCGTGTGGATCTCGAGGATCTGGGGGATCGCCGCGAGCGCGGCCGTCGTCGCCTCGTGGGAACCCTGACGGATCTCGAGGGTGCAGAACGCGAGCACGTCGAGACCGGCTCGAGTCGGGTCGACATCGGGCCCGTAGCCCGAGATGACGCCGTCCGCCTCCAACCGCTCCAGTCGGGCGTACGCGGTTCCACGTGCGACGTCGACGGTACGGGCGAGTTCGGCCATCGACGCCCGCGGGTGCCGCCGGAGTGCGGCGATCAGGCGGAGATCGGTCGCGTCGAGCTCCCTCATCCGCGGTCGCTCGTGGTGGTCATGGAGCGCATGGTACGCCGCGACACCACGCCACGCGGCGGGCCACCTACGCTGGCCGGCGACGCCGTCGTCGACGCGCTTCTCGAAGCGACCCCTCAGGAGACCCCATGCGCCGCATCGCCCTTGCCACCGTGACCGCCCTCGTGCTCGCCGGATGTGGCGGGAGCAGCGGCGACGACGCCGAACCGACGACCGATCCGCCGCCGGAGTCGACGCCGGTGGACACGACGCCGACCGAGACCGCTCCCCCGGAG
>JAHEKY010000088.1:4910-8690 GCA_024644465.1 Ilumatobacteraceae bacterium
CCCCGGAGACCTCACCACCCGAGACCTCACCGCCGGAGACCTCACCCCCCGAGACAGCACCGCCGGAGACGGCACCTGCGGACACGACCCCGCCTGCGACGACCGGCGACGGCCAGGTCAGCGCGACCAGCGCTGTCGCCGTGTCGCTCGTCGAGTGGGAGGTGATCGCCCCGACGGAGATCCCCGCCGGCCCGACGACGTTCGAGGTCTCCAACGACGGCGATTTCCGCCACCACTTCGGCATCGCTCGCGGCACCAGCTACGAAGAGCTGCCGCAACTTCCCAGTGGCGCGATCGACGAGGAGGCGCTCGGTGCGGACTTCCTCGGCCGCACCGAGAACATCGACTTCGAGGGTGCCGCGACGATCGAGTTCGATCTGGCGCCCGGCAGCTACGTGTTGTTCTGCAACATCATCGCCGGCCCGACGAGCCACGCGGCGCGCGGGCAGACGCTGTCGATCACGGTCGGCTGACTCGAGCGAGCCACGACCGGCTCACCCCTTCGCCCGGCCGGTGATGCCGAACAACTTGCCCGCGACCTTCCGGATCTGAATCTCCTCCGAGCCTTCGGTGATCCGGTACCTGCGATGGTGCCGGTAGATGTGCTCGAACGGCATCGCCCGGTTGTAGCCCTGCCCGCCGCACGTCTGCATCGCCCGGTCGGCGGCGTCACAGCAGAACCGGTTGCCGCGGTAGTTGCACATCGCGACCTTGTCGGTGATCTCCATGTGGTCGACGCCCTCGTCGAGTTGCCACGCCGTCTTCCAGATCAGCGCTCGCAGCATCTCCGCCTCGGTCACCAGCTCGGCGAGCGGGAACTGGATCGCCTGGTTGCCCGACAACGGCCGACCGAACGTCGTGCGCTGGTTCGCCCACGCGACGGCGGTGTCGATGCA
Organism: Ilumatobacteraceae bacterium; assembly: GCA_024644465.1. Classification (GTDB taxonomy): domain Bacteria; phylum Actinomycetota; class Acidimicrobiia; order Acidimicrobiales; family Ilumatobacteraceae; genus Ilumatobacter_A. Next base: position 5,807 of record JAHEKY010000088.1, read on the forward strand.
GTGTAACCCCGCCCCGAGTGACGACGCCGCCTGGCGGATTCGGTTCTCGTGGACGAAGAGCTGCGCCGTGAGGAGGCCGAGCCCCTCGTCGCCGAGGATGTCGTCGTCGCTGACTCGGACGTCGGTGAGCCGGACGTGCGCGTGGTCCGTCGGCATGTTGAACGTCCACATGAACTCCTCGACGGCGAAGCCCGGCGATGCGGTCGGCACGATGAAGCAGGTGATCCCGCGGCCGTCTCCCGGCTGTCCGGAGGTGCGGGCGAAGATGAAGTCGTGCGTCGCGTGGTGCAGACCGGTGTTCCAGTACTTCTCGCCGTTGATCACCCATTCGCCGCCGTCGCGGACCGCAGTCGTCTCCATCCACGTCGCATCGGAACCGTGGAGCGGCTCGGTCAATCCGAACCCGATCCGCGCGGTGCCGGCGAGCATCTTCGGGATCCACTCTGCCTGCTGCGTCGCGCTGCCGAACTTCTCCATCATCAGGACGGTGACGAGGTTGCCGACGATCGAGCTCTCGTTCTGGAGGTCGTTGTGCAGGCCGAGGCCGCGACGGGCGAGGTGCTCACGGACGATCGCCATGTCGAGGTTGGTGCCGTCGCGCCCGCCGAACCGGGCCGGCAGGTGGTAGCGGTAGAAGCCGGCCTCGTCGGCGGCAACGCGCATCCGTCGCAGCAGCGCCTCCCACTCGGCGTTCGGCAACCCGTCGCGGTCCCAGTCGGTGCGGCTGTCCTCCCGGCGGTGGTCGAAGAAGCGGATGTTGTCGTCCTCGGCCTCCATCGGTTCGATCACGTCGACGATGAATCGGTCGAGATCGTCGAGCAACTGCTGCGTCGTGGCAGGGATCGTGAAGTCCATGCGGCGAACGTACCGGGCTGTGATGCTCCGCCTCGGCTCGGGCAAGCGGGCGGGTCAGTCGACGTGGGGCAGCTTCGTCGGGTCGAACTCGTCGGGGCGCGGGAACGCCCCCTTCAGCACGAGCGGCGCGGAGAAGTGGCGCCACAGCTCGGCGGGTTGCCCGAGCCGGTCGGCGATCGCGTAGATGGCCGCGTTGTTGTAGCCGAGGCCGCAGTGGCTGCCGTAGACCCGGATGTTCTCCGCCGTCGGGGTGCGCCGGATGAGCGATGCCTGGAAGCTGACGACGCCGTCGGTCTTGGTGTAGATCGATGACGTCGGCACCGCCAGCGGCGGCAGATACGCCGCGCGGACGTCGCGTCGGAAGTCGCGGTCGTGGAGGTGGCGCAGCGCCCGCCACATCCGCTCGGCCGACGACCGGTCGTGCTCGATCATCTGGATCGGGCTGCCGAGCGTGACCACCTGGCGGACGAGCTCTGGCGCCGCGCGGGCCAACTCGCGAGCGTAGATGCCACCGAGGCTCCAGCCGATGAGTGACACCGGCGCGCGGCCCTCGGCGTGGACCCGCTCGAGCAGCCCGGCGAGCCCGTCGAGGATCTTCGGGGTCGGGCCGACGTTGGCGCCGAGCCGCCAGCCGTGGCTCGCATAGCCGAGATCGCGGAGCAGATGCCGCAGCGGCCTCGTCGAATCGTCGCCGGCGGTGAAGCCGGGCAGCACGATCACGTGGTGGCCGTCACCCTGCGGAAGGCGGCGCAGCAGTGGCAGCGTCGCGCTCATCGCCGCCCGCTCGCCGAACGCACGGACCTCGAGGACCGACATCCACGCGGGAGGTGAGTCGATCATGACGGCGCCGTCAGCGGTTCTGGCCACGTGTGCTCCCTTCGGACTGCGGGCGACCCGCTCCAGCGTACCGAGGGGCTCGTGTTCGCGTGGGTACCTCAGCCGAGCCGCAGACGCAGCTCGGTGCGCCCGGTCGCGGCATGCGGGTGGCTGCCCACCTGCTCGAACCCGTACGCCGCGTAGAACCTGCGGCCGATCGCATTGTCCTCGAACACGTCGAGTTCGAGGACCGGGCGCGACGCCCGCGCCCGGTCCATCAGAGCGCGGCCGATCCCGGTGCCGTGCCGCGCCGGGTGGACGAACACCGCACCGACCTCGTTGCCGACCAATGACAGGAATCCGACGACGCACCCGTCGACCTCGGCGACGAACGTCTCGGCGACCGGCATCCAGCGAGTGGCGATCTCCTCCCGCTCGGCGTGCAGGAACGCTTCGTCGAGGAACGGGTGGGCGACCAGCGACGCCTCGTACCACACGTCGAGCACGGCGTCGAGGTCGGCATCGTCGTACGCGCGGATCACGGAACCATCGTGGCATGGCACGACCGCACCGCTCAGGATCGGTCACGACGCTGCCGATGACAGGACATGGATCAGCGCGCAGCCGCCCGGGCGCTCAGGACGATCGCGTTCGGGCTCGGGACCGTGTTCTTCTCGGTGTTGTTCCTCACCACCCATCTGACGATGGCCGAGCTGATCTCGAGCGCGATCACGGGCCCGGTCGCCGCGATGGTCTCGCTGCTCGTGGCGGCGGCGCTGCTCACGACGATCCACGAGGCGGCACACGCGATCGTCGGGCGACTGGTCGGATGCGAGGTGCTCGGCGTCACGGTCGGGAACGGGCCGCGACTGTTCGTGTTCGAGATCGGCGCGGCCGTGATCGACGTCCGCCGCACGCTGATCGGCGGGGCAACGATCGCGATTCCGTGTGCCCGCAGGTCGGGAGCAATCGCATACGCGCTCGCAGGTGTCGGGGCCGAGGCGACGGTCGCCGCCGCGATGTGGTCGTGGCATCCGGACTCCCGGGTGCTGTCGACCTTCCGGTTGGTCGTGATCGGCGTCGCGTGCTTCGACGTCTGTTTCAACCTGTGGCCCCGGACCGTCCGCACCGAGTTGTTCGGAGACGCGCAGACCGATGGCGGCAACGTCCTGCAGATGTTGCGCGGTGACGCGCCGGAACCGCCCAATCGGGC
>JAHEKY010000088.1:8790-13950 GCA_024644465.1 Ilumatobacteraceae bacterium
CTGGCGGGCCTGGCGGGCCTGGCGGGCCTGGCGGGTGGACGCACACCGATCCGCTCGGCAATCCGGTCCGCCGCCGTTCGTAGCCGACCGGGCCGGTTGCTGCAGTTCACCTCTGTTCGAATTGGCGGGAGGCAGGGCATGCTCCGGGCCGGGGCAGCACGGAGGTGGTGACACACACTCGATGAGGATGCTTCGGTCTCCCGATCGTTCGCCCGGGCGACCGACCGACGGCTGTCTCCCGCCACGACCTGGACGCCGGCGCGCCGACGGGATCACGCGTCCGGATGCTCGTCGACGTCGACGGCGCGATGACGCAGCCGGTCACCTGCGGGTCACGACGTCGATGCGGACCGCTTCGCGGGCGCCTTCTTCTTCGCCGCAGCCTTCTTCGCCGGCGCCTTCTTCTTCGCGGCTGCCTTCTTCGCCGGCGCCTTCTTCTTCGCGGCGGCCTTCTTCGCCGGCGCCATCTTCTTCGCGGCTGGCTTCTTCTTCGCCGGCGCCTTCTTCGCCGACGGAGTGACCGCGGCGATCGTCTGCGCCGCGAGCGCGGCCCGGGCGGCGATCATCTGCTCGACCGCTTCACTGCTGGGCGGGACCGGGTCGACCCCGTCACCGCCAGCGCGCATCGCCGGCGGCGGTTGCGGCACCGCCCACTCGGCGCCGGTCGCCTCGAACAGGCGCACGACTTCGTCGATGTGGAGGTCGACGAGGTGCCACAGGTCCGGGACCAACTCACGGTCCGCGATCAGCCCGAAGTCCATCCGGTCGCCGTAGCTGTGCACCGTGATGTTCAGCCCGACGCCGTCGGAGATCGTCGACACCGGGATGTACGCGTCGAGCCGCGCCCCTGCGAAATACAGCGGCTGGCGCGGGCCGGGGACGTTGGAGACGACGACGTTGATCGGCGAGTTGACCCGGTCGGCCAGCTTCAGCCGCGACACGAGGCGGATCGCCGAGGCCGCCACGACCGGTGACGTGTAGTCGGCCACTTGGCCGAGCGTGTCGGCGGGAACGAGGTCCAGCTGATGCTTCGCCACGTTCATCGCTTCGCGGCACAGCTGCACGCGCTCGAGCGGATCATCACAGTTCGTGGGGAGGTCGGCGACGATCGCCGACACGCGATTCGTCCAGGGGTCCTCCTCGTCTCCGGTGCGGATCGACACCGGCACCATCGCCCGCAGCGGGCTGTCCGGCAGCGCGTCGTGTTCGATCAGGTACTGGCGCAGGGCGCCCGTGCACACCGCCATCACGATGTCGTTCAGCGTCCCGCCGGTGGCGTCCTTCAACCGCTTGAGGTTCGACAACGCCGTCGAGCGCATCGCGAACCGGCGGTGCGGCGTGACGGACTTGTTCCACGGCGTCGGGGGCGCCGGCGTGAGCGGCAGGCTGACACTGGTGCTCGGTTCCGGCGCGGGCTGGCTGCGCTTGGCGAGCGATCCGAGCGAGTTGCGGGCCTGCGTCGCCGCCCCGCTGAGGCTCGACACCCCGGCGGCGTCGGCGACGTCGCGCAGCAGATTCAGCGACAGCCGCATCTGGCGCACCGGGTTCATCGCGAGGTTGCGTGCGGCACGTTGGAGCATCTCGGCTCGGCTCGGTGGATCCTCACCTGCCCACTCGCGCGGCTCGAGCTCCCACTTCGCGTCGCGCGAGAGGTCGGTCAGCATGTTCATCATGATCACGCCGGCGGCACCGTCGATCGTGGCGTGATGCGTCTTCTGCAGCAGTGCCCACCGGCCGTCGGCGAGGCCCTCCATCACGTAGGCCTCCCAGAGCGGGCGGGTGCGATCCATCGGTCGGCCGACGATGCGCGCCACCTGCTCGGCGAGCTGATCGGCGGCGCCGGGGGGCGCGAGACCGATGTGGCGGACGTGGAAGTCGAGGTCGAAGTCCTTGTCCTCGACCCAGTACGGGCGGTCGAGTTCGAACGGCACCTCGACGACCTTGCGCCGCAGCGGTTCGAGATGACCGACCATCACGCCGAGGCGCTCGCGTACCGCGGTGAACGGATCGAAGTCGGGCGACGGGCGGTCGTAGATGCTCAACCCGTTGACGTGGCCGTACGTGTTCTTCGTCTCCATCAGCAGGAAGCTGACGTCGAGTCCGGTGAGTTGTTTCATCGTGTCCCCTCGTGATTTCGCCATCTGCATCATGCCGCAGGAATCCGCCGGTTCCCCAATGGGAACCCGTACCGCTCCGTACGCTCGGGGGCTGGGGCCCGTCAGCGGGTGAACCATCGAACACAAGGGATCGGACATGAGACTGGGCATCGACCTCGACGGCGTCGTCGCGGCGTTCAACGACGGCTGGACCGAGCTGCACAACGCCGAGTTCGGCGGAGCGCTCCATCCCGACATGGTCACGATGTGGAACGGGCTGCACGCGCTCGCCGGGTTCGACGACATGGCGAGCTTCTGGGCATGGGCCCGTGGCAACGACACCCGGCCCTCGGTCTTCCGCCACCTCGACCTCGTACCTGGCGCGAGCGAGACGTTGCGGCGGCTCGACGACGTCGGCCATCGCATCGTGATCGTCACGAGCAAGCCGCGGTGGGCGATCTCCGACACGCTGCACTGGCTGGCCGACCACGACATCCCGACGACCGAGATCCACTTCGTCGACCGCAAGCACGAGGTCGCCTGCGACGTCTACCTCGACGATGCGCCGGTCGTGCTCCCCGACCTCGTCACCCACCGACCGGACGCACGCGTCTGCCGCTTCGTCCGCCCGTGGAACACCACCGTCGCCGGCGCACACGACGTCGAGAGCTGGGACGAGTTCGAACGGCTCGTGTCGAGATTCGCGAGCGGCGACCGCGATGCCGCACAATGAACGCTCGGAGGCGTCATCTACGCTGACCACGACCTGTCGTTGCGGATCTCGCATTCGCAGCGGCCAGGGGGAGCAAGACCCATTCACCCATCCGGCGGTTCGGCAAGGCCGTAACCCCCCAACGACCAGAAAGCGTGAACATGAAACGACGACTGATGGCACTCGCAGCTGCGGGCACACTCGTACTCGCCGCATGCGGCAGTGACGACGAGCCCGCGGCAACCGACGCACCCGCGGCGACGGACGCACCCGTCGAGACCGACGCACCCGCGGCGACCGACGCACCCGTCGAAACCGACGCACCCGACGATGTCGACCGTAGCGACTGGCCGGACAAGCTGGTCTTCACGCTGACGCCCTCGCAGGAGACCGGTGGGCTGATCGAGACGGCCCAGCCGCTCGCCGACATGCTCGCCGCCGAACTCGGCATCGAGGTCGAGGCGCTCGTGCCGACCGACTACGCCGGTGTGATCGTCGCGCTCGAATCCGGCCAGGCCCAGGTCGCCGGCGGCCTCGGACCGCGCCAGATGGTGCAGGCCGAAGAGCAGGCCGGCGCGAAGCTGATCCTGCAGGCCGAGCGGTTCGGTTCGCTGCTGTACGTCACCCAGTGGTTCACGAACGACCCCGGCACCTACTGTGACGACGAGCCGGTCGCCGACGAGGACGGGTTCCTCTTCTGCAACGGCGTGCTCGACGCAGAGAGCGCCGCCGACGGCCCGATCGGCGCCGACCAGCTGACCAAGCTCGAAGGCCAGACCGTCGCGTTCGTCGACCAGGGTTCCACTTCCGGTTACGCGATCCCGGCGCTCCAGCTCGTCGAGGCCGGCGTCGACCCGATCGACGGCGTCGATGCGCTGTTCGCCGGTGGCCACGACTCGTCGGTCCAGGCGGTGTACGACGGTGACGCCGCCGTTGGCGTGTCGTTCAACGACGCCCGCGGCCAGATCGAGGAGACAGCGACTGACGTCGGCGAGAAGGTCGTCGTGTTCGGCTGGTCCGGCCCGATCCCGAACGACGGCTTCGCGGTCGCCGGCGACCTGCCCGAGTCCCTGATCACCGCGATCACCGATGCGTTCGTCGCAATCGCCGCCACCGAGGACGGTGCCACCGTGCTCGACGAGCTGTACGAGATCGACAACCTCGTCCCGGTCACCTCGAGCGACTACGACGTCATCCGCGATCTCGAGCAGAAGCTCGGCGACGTCCTGTCCTGACCACGTGATCCAGCAATGAGCGAAGGGACCGTGCGGCGGTTCCTTCGCTCATTGCAGCCACGCATCGTCGATTGCGCCCGCCCGGAGGACGGATGATCCGATTCGAACAAGCCTGCGTGACGTACCCGAACGGGGTCGTCGGGATGAAGGATCTCGACCTGGCGATCGACGACGGGGAGTTCGTCGTGATCGTCGGCCTCTCGGGTGCCGGCAAGTCGACGCTGATCCGCGCGATCAACGGGCTCGTCCCGCTCACGTCGGGCCGCCTCGAGGTGAACGGGCGCGACGTCACCCAACTGAACCGCTCGGGGCTGCGCGAACTGCGCTCCGGGATCGGGATGATCTTCCAGGGGTTCAACCTCGTGGACCGCACGACCGTGCTGAAGAACGTGCTGATGGGTCGGCTCCACGAGGTGCCGACGTGGCGCACGCTGCTCGGCCGCTACCCCGCCGCCGACGTCGACCTCGCGGCCCGCGCCCTGCAGCGCGTCGAGATCCTCGAGAAGGCGTACTCCCGCGCCTCGGATCTGTCCGGTGGTCAGCGGCAACGCGTCGGCATCGCCCGGGCGCTCGCCCAGGAGCCGTCGATCATCCTCGCCGACGAACCGGTCGCCTCACTCGACCCGCCGACGAGCCACGTCGTGATGCGCTACCTCCAGCAGATCAGCCGCGAGCTCGGCATCACGACGATCGTCAACCTCCACTTCCTCGATCTCGCGACGGCGTACGCCGACCGGATCATCGGGCTGCGCGACGGTGTGCTCGTGTTCGACGGCCCGGGCAGGGACGCCGACGAGCGGGTCTTCGAAGACATCTATGGCCGCAGCCTGACCGCCGATGACACGATGACCAAGCATGCGGCGCTCTGAGCGCCCGATGGCGTGACAGCAGCCGGATGACCCACCCCGACGCCGTCGACCCGGACGCGCCGGCGCTGCCGCCCAAGCCGCGCCCGGCGGTCTTCACGATCGGCACCCTCGCGGCGGCGATCGTGTTGACGGTCGTGACCGCGCGCAGCGTCGACTTCTCGTTCGGCGAGATCATCGGCAACCTGAGCCGCAAGAACTCGGTGGTGGAAGGGCTGCTCAACCCGGACTGGGGGCAGATCTGGTCGCGC
>JAHEKY010000089.1 GCA_024644465.1 Ilumatobacteraceae bacterium
CAAGTTGCGCGTGCCGTTCTCGGCCGGTGTCGCGATCGCGGCCGCCGTCGCGTTCACGCTGTTCGTCGGCATTCTTCCGGGATGGCTGATCGACGCGGCCGACACGGTCACCGCCATCGGCCGCTGACGCGGTTCACGTCCCTCCGCACCCCGCGATGACGATGACCCCGCCCCGGCGGGGTCATCGTCATCGCTCGGGCGGGCGGGCGGGCGGGCGGGCGGCCGGGGGCGATCGCCGTCGATAGCGTGTGACCGGTGGGCCGTTACGACGTCGTGCTGTTCGATCTCGACAACACGTTGTCGGACATGACGTGGTCGCAGCGCGAAGCCCTGCCGGCAGTGCTGACCGAGTTCGACGTCGACTGCTCCGGTGGCGCTGCCGGCCGGTTCCTGGCGACGTTCACGCGTCTCGCCGCGCCGCTGTGGGACCAGTTGGAGCGCGGCGAACTGGGGCTCGACCAACTCAACGACGAACGTTTCCGCCTCTTCGTCGACCAGACCGGCATCGACGCCGACCCCGTCCTGCTCGCGCCTGCCTACCTGCGGTGGCTCGGCACATCCGGCGGCCTCGTCGACGGTGCACGCGAGTTGCTCGACGACCTCCACGGCGACGTTCGTCTGGGCCTGATCACCAACGGCTACTCCGAGGTCCAGCGACCCCGGCTGCTCAAGTTCGACCTCGAGAAGTACTTCGAGGCGGTCGTCGTGTCGAGCGAGATCGGCCACGCCAAACCGCACACCGACTTCTTTGCCGTGGCGTTCGAACGGCTCGGTGACCCCGACCCCGCGTCGGTCCTGGTCGTCGGCGACTCGCTCAGCTCGGACATCGCCGGCGGGGTCAACGCGGGCACGGCAACGTGCTGGTACAACCCGACCAGCGCGCCCCGCCCGGCGGCCCCTCGCATCGACCACATCGTGAACGACCTCGCCGCAGTCGCACCGATCGTGCGCGGCTGAGCCGCGCACTGCTCCGGGCCCGGAAACGCGGCCGAGCGCGTTCGCGTGACGTGCGGCTCCAACGTGGGGAGGGGTGTCACACCGATTCGGACAGCTGCTCGAGGAATTCGGTCAGCAGCCGCACGAACGCCGCCGGCTGGTCGCGATAGGCAGCGTGACCCGCGTCTGCGATGATCTCGATCGAACTGTCGGGCAGCGCGGACGCGAGACGTTCGGCCTGGCCGAGGTCGACGCCGTCGTTCGCTCCCCAGACGATCAGCGTCGGCAGTTCGTCGTTCGGCGTGTCGAGTCCGTCGACGAAGCCCGAGATGCCGACCGGGGCGACCGGGACGAACCCGACCATCGTGGCGGGGGCGCCGGACGCGAGCAGGTCGAGGCTGAAGCTCCCCGACATCGATGGCGACACGACGACGACGCCGGTGCCGTCGTCGATCTGCTCGATCAGCGCACGGAGGAACGCGCCCCTGTCGCCCGCGATCGAGGCAGTGGCGCCGAAGCCCGGAAGGTCGATCGCAACCGCCCGAAACCCGGCCGATGCCGTGTCGTCGAGGATTCCGAGCTCGACCCAGTCCGCCGACGTGAACGCTGCGCCGTGCAGGAACAGCACGGTCGGCCCGCCCGTCGACGCCGGCGTCCGTTCGACCGTGAGCACCTCGACGCCGTCGACCACGGTGCTGCCGGCGGCTTCGTCAATGTCGGTCTCGGCCTGCTGCGTCCCGCCCCCGTCGGTCTCCCCACTCGCTGATGCCGATGGCGGCGCCGGGCCGGGCGCGGCATCGTCGGAACTGCACGCGACGAGCGCACCGAGCGCAACGATGATCGAGGCGGCGGTGCGCATCAGCCCAGTGTGTCCCAACCCGGCGGCGTTCGGCGGGCGGGCGGCGCGCACTCGGCGAGTTCGGCGCCGGAAACCGCGCAGATCGAAGCGTCAGACGCAGAGATCCGGGCCACCGCCCCGGCCGCACAGCGCCGACGTGAACCAGTCGGCAACCCGGTAGTCGTCCGGACCGCCGGTCAGGTGGACGTAGTGGACCGCCCCGACGACCGAGTCGTCGCCGCCGACGTCCTGCTGCACGATCACGAGCGTCGGAATGCCGGTCTGGGGCCACGTCGCCAGCACGGTGGCGTTCGCCGGAAACTCGGGATCCGCCTTCTCATCGAGGATTCCGGTGACTGCCGCCGCGTTGACGGCTGGGTCGGAACTGGTCCCGCCGAAGCTGACGTCGGATCGGTCGCTGGCGTAGGCCGTCGTGTCGCCGGGCCACGGGGACCACAGCTCGTGCGGGATGACGACGTACGGGACGGGCGCGTCGACACTCGTGCCGCTGTCGCCGTGAGCCCACTCGCCGAACCGATCCGGACGTGCGTAGACCTCGACGCCGCCGTCGGCCGGGCCGTTCTGCAGCAGCACGCCGGCAATGCGGAGTACGCCGCTGGTGTCGTCGCACCGCAGCGCCGGGAACATCACCCCGGAACCGATCCGGTCGAGCGTGGAGGTGATCATCGTCTCGATGTCGGCTCCGCCGCAGCCGGTGAAGGGCAGGCCGAGGGCGTCGATGATCGCCGCGGTCGGTGCCGCCTCGTCGGCGAGGTCGAGTTGCACGGTCGACCCGTGGATCGCCGTCACCGCGGGAGGCGCGGCGGCGCCGTCGACGGTGTCCCAGCACATCTCCTGCCAGCTGCTGCCGGCAGGGAGCGGGGTGACGGCGACGCAGCGCACCCCGTCGGCCGGCGAGCCGTAGTAGGCCTCGACGCCGATGAGGCCGGTGACCGGCACGGGGCCCGTCAGTTGCGTGCCCCCAGGGAACTGGCCGCTGCCGGTGGTGAATGCGACGGGCGCGACACCCTGCTCCTGCGGGATCGTCGCGGCGAGCGCCACGGGCCGATCCCCACCAGTGCATGCGATGAGGTCCATCACCAACGACGACGCCTCGGTGCCGGGTTCGTTCTCCGGCGGGAAGGCGTCGATCAGCCCACAGCTCGCCGACGCCCAGTTGGGGAAGGTCTGGATCGTCAACAGGGGCCGACCGGCCTCGTCGAACTCGTCGGGCACGACGTTCACCCGGTACAGCTGCTCTTCCATCAGTGTCAGGTACAGGTGGTTCGCGTCGAATGCGTCGAGCGGGATGCACCCGGCGGCGCGGCCGATGCGACGGTCCGGTGCGTCGAGGCTCATCGCGAAACAGTCGTCGTCGCGGAACTCGTAGGTGACCGTCCGCTCGTCCGGGTCGGCCGGAGCGGTCGACGGGGGCGCGACGACAGGATCGGTGTTCGGCGGTGGGGTCGGAGCCGGCGCGGGATCGTCGACCGTCGTCGGCGGGTCGGTGGGCGCCGGAGCGACGGGGACCGTCGCCGGCGTCGTGTCGGCAGGGATCTCCCGGATCGTCTCCTGCGGCGACCGTGCCGTGAAGGCGACGATGCCGATCACGGCCGCGGCGGCCAGGCCGGCGGCCCATGCATACGGCATCCATGGTGTCCGGTCCGCCGCCACGGCGCGACCGTCCGTCGCCGTCTCGTGGAGCCGACGGAGCGCTTGGCGCGTCGCCGCGGCGTCGGGTGCCGTCTCACGCATGCGCACACCGGCGGCACGCAGCCGATCGTCGATCGGGTCGGGTCCGTTCCCGCCGAGACCGTTCGCCTCGGAGTTCATGACAAGCCTCCTTCGAGGGTCGTGGCCAGTTGTCGGCGGCCACGCTGGAGATGGGTCTTCACGGTCCCGATGCCGCACCCGAGCACGGTTGCGATGTCGGCCAGTGGGAGGTCGTCGACGTAGTGCAGGACGATTGCGTCCCGCTGGTTCGGCGAGAGGGCTCGGACGCGTTCCCACAACTGGGTGTCGTGGAACGGCGCGCCGTCGTACCGCTGTTCCGGCGCGGCGCCACTGAGGCGGCGCATCGCGGCATGTTCCCTGCGGCGTCGCCGGCCTTCGTTCGCGGATCGGTTGAGCGCGACACGGCGGACCCAGGTACCCGGGTTGTCGAGTCGCACGATCTCGGCCCAGCGCCGCTGGGCCTGGAGCAATGCATCCTGGGCGAGGTCCTCGGCCGTGGCGCGATCACCGGACCATGCGGTCAGCATCGAGACGAGGCGCGGGAACTCCGCGACGAAGAACGCATCGAAAGTCTCCGTTCGGGCTTCGTCGGTCATCAGCACAACCATCACACACCGCGGGCCATTCGGCGGTGGACGCGAACGTCGGGATTTCTCGCGTCCCGGCGTCGTGTCACGGGGCTGGTGGCGAATGCGGGACAATGGCTTCATGGCCGATCTCTACGACGCGATGAGCACGCAACGCGCGGTGCGCAAACTTCGACCGGACCCGATTCCGCAAGAGGTGATCGAGCGCGTGGTGCAGGCGGCGTGCTGGGCGCCGACCGGTGGCAACACGCAGCCATGGCGCGTCGTCGTCGTGACCGGCGGCGCGCAGAAGCGTGCGCTCAAGGCGATCTACGAGCCCGAGTGGCGCCGCTACTCGGCCGGGTTCATGAAGATGATGTCGGCGCTCCCGCCCGAGCAATTGGCGAAGTGGGAGCGCGTTGCCGCGGCCGGCGATCATCTCGCCGAACATCTCGACCAGGCACCGGCGATCCTGATCTTCTGTGCCAACCCGGCGATGATGGCGATCACCGACGCGAAGCTCGATCGCGTCAGCATGGTCGGTGGCGGCTCGGTGTACCCGGCCGTGCAGAACGCGATGCTCGCCTGCGTCGCGGAGGGCCTCGGCTGCACGTTGACGACGCTGCACTGCCTGCGCGAGGCCGACGTCAAGGCGGCGCTCGACATCCCCGATGAGTGGGCGACGGTCGCGATGGTGCCGATCGGATATCCGGTCGGCAAGGGCCACGGCCCGACCTCGCGCCTCCCGCCGCAGCAGATGGCCTACCGGGATTCGTTCGGCGAACCCTGGACCTGATCGACCTCAGATGGTCTTGGCGGGGCCGGCGGCGTCCATGTCTCGCGGGTCACCGTCCAGATGATCAGCCGGCCGGACTCGCCCGGTGCGGCGGGTTCGCGCGTCTCGACGCGTGCGCGTCGGAACCCCAGCTTCGCGGGCACCCCAGCGCTCGCGTCGTTGGCTTCGTCCGTGTGCACCTGCACGCGGCCGATGCGTTCGTTGTCGAACGCTGCCGACGTCAGCGCCGCGGTGACCTCGGTGGCGTATCCGGATCGCAGGTGGTCCTGGTCGATCCAGTAGCCGATCTCGATCGCTCCCGGTCCGACACGGGCGTGGCAGCCGCTCGAGCCGATCGGCTCGCCGTCGAGGAACACGCCGAGGAAGGAGTCGCCACCGTCCTCCCACTCGCGGGTCCAGTCCTCGATCAGGCGTGCCCGTTCGATGATCGTCAGCGGTTCCTGCTTGATCCAGGGCATCCACGGGCGGAGATGGTCGAGGTTCGCCATCACGATCTGCTGCAGCACGTCCGCGTCCGCGTGCTGCCAGCGGCGCAGCACGAGCCGCGGGGTCGTCACCCGGTCGGGCAGGCGGTCGATCGTCATCGGGCCGCGGTCGGCCAGGCGGCGACCGTCGCGTACTCGGCGCCGGTCGGTCGCAAGCGGCTCTCGACGAGGGCGACCCGCTCGACGTCGAAATCGGCGTCGCAGCGCGACCCGACGACGTTGCGGACGATCGCGCCCCGCTTGACGCGGGCGATCGTGATGTGACCGGCGTAGGTGCGCCGCGCCGGTGGGTCGCCGATGTCGGCCGTTGCAGCGGTGACCTCGGCAGCCAACTCGTCGAGGCCGCGGACCGGCGCGATGACCGAGCGTGTGCCGAGCATGTCGATCGCCGGGCCGACGCGGGCCGTGGCCGCAGGCAACTCGGCGCGTTCGAGTGCGTCGGCGACGTCGTCGGCCTTCGCTTCGCCGAGGAATCGCAGCGTGACGTGCCAGCGCTCCGGAGGCAGGAAGCGGACGCCGCGCTGGTCCTTGCGCGGCAGCGCGCGGAGCACCTCGACGACGGGGTCCGGTGGCCAGACGGCCACGAAGAGACGCGCCATCGGCGGGCGCGATCAGGCGGGCTGCATCGCGGCGTCGCGCTTTTCCGCGTACCGCTTGGCGACCCGTGCGCTCGTCGCCATCCGCTTCATCAGGCGCTCCTGCGCCGCCGCGCCCTCGCCGGACAACCCGCTGATGTTGGCGGCGTCCCACTGGCGCAGCACGACCGGGGCGAGGATCTGCTCGTGGTGGATCTGGAGGTCGTAGATGCCGGCGCGGGCGATCGCCGCGGCGTGGCGGTCGAAGTCGGGGATGCCGGTGCCGGGCATCGCGAACGTGCGCACCTGCTTTTCCATCGCGATCATCATGATGTCCGGAGCGGCCTGGATCGCGGCCGTCGCGAGGTCGCGGTAGAACAGCTGATGCAGGTTCTCGTCCGCGCACACCCGCTTCATCACGTCGTACCCGACCGGGTCGCCGAGCTGCATGCCGGTGTTGCGGTGGGAGATGCGCGTCGCGAGCTCTTGCAGCGCGAGATAGATGAACCCCTCGTGCGTCGAGGCGGGCTCGGGTGTCTCCCCCTTGGCCACCTGCACCATCCGGGACCGCTCGAGTTCGACCGGGTCGATCGCGCGGGTCGTCATCAGGTAGCCGTAGATCGCCATCGAGTGGCGGCCTTCCTCGGCGGTCCACCGGCGGACCCATTCGCCCCACGGGCCGTCGGCGGTGAACATCCGCTCGACCGTGCGGAAGTAGTACGGCAGATTGTCCTCGGTGAGCAGGTTGACGAGCAGCGCGCTGCGGACTTCGGGTGTCAGCTTCACCCCGCCGAGGTCGGCATCGTCCTCGCTCCACACGTGGCCCGGCTCGTGGTCGCGCCCGCGGCTGTACGGGACGTGTTCGTGCGGGAACCACTCCTTGGTCGTGTCGAGGTGCCGTTCCAGCAGCTGTTCTACGACGGGGGTCAGTTCGTTGAGGATGTCCTTCTCGTTCACGGGGCACAGCCTACTGACCAGTAGGTAGGAGATGCGAGCCGATGTCGAGGATTTGTGCGATTGGGGGGCCGCCGACCGCCCACGCCCTCGACGGCCCCTCGGCGTGGCAGGCTGCGGTGATCGAAACAGTACGAATTGATCAATGGTTGTGGTCGGTGCGGATGACCAGGACGCGCGCTGACGCCGCCGCGTTGTGCCGGTCCGGGCACGTGACCGTCAACGACCGGACCGCCAAGCCGTCGACGCCGGTCAAGGTCGGCGATCGAGTCGTCGCCCGCGTTCATCAGCGCGAGCGGATCCTCGACGTCGTCGGCGTGATCTCCAAGCGCGTCGGTGCCGGGCTCGCCGCCGATCACTACGTCGACCACAGCCCGCCGCCGCCCGAACGCGAGGCGGTCGTGTTCGCCCGCGACCGTGGGACGGGCCGGCCGACCAAGCGCGACCGGCGCCAACTCGACAAGCTCCGCGGCCGTCCGCGTCGCTGACCACGGGCCCGGGTCGCACCGAGTCGGTGTGACGCGCAACGACGTCCCGGTGGAGCGGCGAGGAGTAACATTTCGGCTCTGGCCGCGACCGATCGCCCACAAGCTCCTGCGGCTACCGACCGCGGTGACGGCTCCGCAATCGTCGACGCGCCCGTCGCCACGGGCGACGCGTCCGGGGAAGCCGTGCGACGCGAGCACGACTCCGCCTCGCTGATCCGCCCCGAGCGGCCGGCAGCGGGCCACCTGTGGTCGCTGTTCCTCGGGCTCGGCCTGTTGATGATCGGCAATGGGCTGAACGGCGCGGTGATCGGCGTCCGGTCGGGCAACGAGGGGTTCAGCGTCTTCGTCACCGGCGTCGTGATGGCCGGCTACTTCGCCGGGTTCCTGCTCGCCCCATCGCTCGTCGTCCGGATGATCTCCTCGGTCGGGCACATCCGCGTGTTCGCCGGCCTTGCATCGACGGCATCGAGCACGGTGTTGATCCAGGCGATCTCGGTCATTCCGGCGTCGTGGACGGCGATGCGCTTCGTGTTCGGCTTCTGCTTCGCGGGCCTCTACATCGTGATCGAGTCATGGTTGGGCGAACTCTCGACCCCGGCGACGCGCGGTCGGACGCTGTCGATCTACATGATCGTCACGATGGGCGGACTCGGCATCGGCCAGTACCTGATCGCGGTCGCGGACCCCAACGGCGTCCGGCTGTTCATCACGTCATCGGTGCTGGTGTCGCTGGCGCTCGTCCCGGTCGTGTTGGCCCCGACCGCGCGGGTGCCGGCGCCGCGGGAACCCGAGAAGGTCTCGATCCGGGCACTCATCGGCTACGTGCCGACCGGGGTGCTCGGCTCGTTCATGAGCGGCGCGGCGGCGGGGGTGCTGCTCGGCCTCGCTGCGGTGTACTCGTCGCGCATCGGGCTGTCGATCCTGCGCACGGCGGGTTTCCTGATCGCACCCACCGTCGGGGCGATCCTCTTCCAATGGCCGATCGGCAGGCTGTCCGACCGGATCTCCCGACGGACCGTGATCTTCGGTGTCGTGGTCATCGCGACGGCGTTGTGCGCGATCGGTGCCCTGCTGCCGAACGAGACACCGCTCGTTCCGCTCGTGATGTTCGGCATCGGCGGAATGATGTTCCCGCTGTACTCGCTCGTCGTGTCGTACACACTCGACTGGACCCCCGACGAGCTGACCGTCGGTGCGGCGGGCACGCTGATCCGCGTCAACGGCTCGGGGGCGCTGCTCGGTCCGCTGATCGCCGCGACCATGATGTCGCGATTCGGATCGGGGTGGTTCTTCTGGACGATGGCCGTGTTCTTCGGCGTGATCGCGACGTACGTCGGTTACCGCCTCGTCTCGAAGGACGCAATGCCGCAGGAGGATCAGCACCCGTTCGTGCCGTTCCCGGCCCGGGCGACGAACGTCGCGATCAGGCTGATCTCGGCGCCGGTGAAGGCGACCAAGGTCGTCGGCCGAACCGTCGTCAGCCGCCGTCACGAGCGGCCGCCATCGCTCGACCTCTGACCGTCGTCGTGTCCGACACGACGACCGGGCGGATCAACCGAGGATGCGTTGGCGCCAGGCCTCGGTCGCGGCGACCTGGTTGAACGTGTACAGGTGGATCCCGTCGATGCCGAGTTCGATCAGGTCGTCGGCGAGCGGACGCAGGAGTTGATCCGGTTGGAACGCCCGCTGCGTCATCATCTTGCCGATCGCCTTGCGGTTCTTCGACAGGTAGCGCAGCGATGTGCCGACACCGAGCCGGACCCCCATCGTCATCAGCTTCGTCTTGTCGATCACGCCGGGGATCCCGAGGTGCACGGGGATCGTCAACCCGGCGGCCCGCTCGGCGGTCAGCCACGTGCGGATCTGATCCGCTGAGAAGCACATCTGGGTGCTGGCGTGGGCCGTGCGATCGGAGTCGAGGATCATCGCCTGCTTCGTGTGCAGCGCCTCGTGGAGTGCGTCGAGGCTGATGAACGGATGCGTGTCCGGGTAGGCGGGGAAGCCGATGTGGTCGACGTTCGGGTCGAGGCCGAGGAACGCGTCCAGGAACTGCAGCGCGTCGAAGAAGCATCCGGGTGGGTCGGCGTCGCCGCCGACGACGAAGATCTCACGGGTCCCGATCTCGTGGATGCGGGCGACGATCTCGGAGAGGTGCGCCGGGGTCTGGACCATCCGCGCCGAGATGTGCGGGATGACGGTGTGGCCGGCCGCGACGAGCTTCGCGGTCTCGTCGAGGGTGTCGTCGATCGACTTCGCGGGTGAACACGTCATCGAGATCTTCGAGTTCGGGAGGAGTTCGTCGATCGCCCGGTCGAGACTCTTCATCGGGACGAGTTCGAGCTTGGCGTGCTCGATGAGGGTCCGCATGTGCGGTGAGCCGGCACCGGCGAGGGGCTTGCGCATCGTCGGCATGCGGCGCGGCCGGTTCCGCCGGTTCTCGGGGAAGGACTCGGGGTTCACTGCCATCGTCGCCGCTCAGCTCAGCCCGACGATGTTGCCATCGGCGTCGATGTCGATCTGCTGCAGCGCAGGCGTCTGCCCGAGCCCGGGCATCGTGCGCATGTCGCCACAGATGGGGTAGACGAAGCCGGCGCCGACCGATGCGCGCACCTCGCGGACCGGAAGCGTCCACCCCGTCGGGGCGCCCTTCAGGCTGGCGTCGTGGGAGATCGACAGGTGCGACTTGGCGATGCACACCGGCAGGTTGCCGAAGCCGTTCGCCTCGTAGTTGTCGATCTGCTTGCTCGCCTGCGCCGAGAACTCCGCCCCGTCTGCGCCGTACACCTTCTGGGCGACGGTCGTGATCTTGTCGCGCAGTGACATCTCGTCCGGGTAGAGCACCTGGAACTCGCTCGGCTCGTCGGCCGCCTCGGCGACGGCCCGGGCGAGGTCGGCCGCACCTGCGCCGCCGTCGGTGAAGTGCGTCGACACCGCAGAGCGGGCGTCGAACTCGGCGGCGATCTCCTTGATCGCGTTGATGTCGCCGTCGTGGTCGCCGGGGAACACGTTGATCGCGACGACCGGCGTACAACCGTGGATGCGCATGTTCTCGAGTTGCTTGCGGAGGTTGTCGCCGCCCTGGTGGACCTCGTCGGGGTTCTCCTTCAGGAGGTCCTCCGGCAGCGGCTTGCCGGCGACGATCTTGTGGTTGCCCGAGTGCGCCTTCAGTCCGCGGACCGTTGCGACGAGGACGGCGGCGTCCGGGGCGAGGCCCGACGCACGGCACTTGATGTTGAAGAAGCGCTCCGCACCCATGTCGGCGCCGAAGCCCGCTTCGGTGATCAGGAAGTCGCCCATGTGGATGCCGATGCGGTCCGCGACGATCGACGAGTTGCCGGTGGCGATGTTGCCGAACGGGCCGGTGTGGACGAGCGCCGGGGTGTTCTCGAGCGTCTGCATCAGGTTCGGCTTGATCGCTTCGCGGAGGATGACCGCCATCGACCCGGCGACCTTCAGGTCCTCCGCGGTGACCGGGCTGCCGGCATCGGTGTAGCCCACGACGATCCGTCCGAGACGCTCGCGCAGGTCCTGCAGGCTCGTGCACAGCGCGAGCGTCGCCATCACCTCGGAGGCGGCGGTGATGTCGAAGCCGGTTTCGCGGGGGACGCCGTCCAGCCGGCCGCCGAGGCCGACCACGCAGTTGCGCAGCGCCCGGTCGTTGACGTCGATCACACGTCGCCACGTGATGTTGTGCAGGTCGAGGCCCGACTCGTTGCCGTGGAAGAGGTGGGCGTCGAGTGCGGCGGAGCACATGTTGTGCGCCGCGGTGACGGCATGCATGTCACCCGTGAGGTGCAGGTTGAGCAGCTCCATCGGCACGACCTGGCTGTAGCCGCCACCGGCTGCGCCGCCCTTGATGCCGAACGTCGGGCCCATCGACGGTTGGCGGATCGCGATCGTCGCCTGCTTGTCGATGTGGCTGAACCCCATCCCGAGGCCGACGGTCGTCGTGGTCTTGCCCTCGCCGAGTGGCGTCGGCGTGATCGCCGACACGACGACGTACTTCGCCCGGGGGCGGTCCTTCATCTTGTCGATCGCGTCGAGCCCGATCTTGGCGGCGCCCGAACCGTACGGTTCGAGGCACTCGAGCGGGATACCGGCCCCGCCGGCGATGTCGGGCAACGACTTCAGCGTCGCCCGCGACGCGATGTCCAAGTCTGATGGGAACCCCATGTGTTCTCACGTCTCATTTCTGCGCCACGAATCCGACGGCGCGCTCACCCGCCAGAGCGGACAACAGATTGCGATGATCCCGCGCGAGACCCCGGTGGATTCCGCATTGTGGAACAGTTCCATCATACAGAACAGGTCGCGCCGTGTCGACCGCTCATGCGCTGGTACTTTGCTGTTTTTCGTCCGTCGCTCCGGCGCCGTTTTCGAGTGGGCGGCCGAGAGCGTCGACGCGTTCAGAACGGGACGTCGGTCGCCCGGCACTCACGAATCGACGCCGCGCGGATCGTGAGGGCGATGTCCTTGGTCAGGGCGCCGGTCAGGCTGTCCGACGATGCGTTCGCCAACACGTCGGCGCCGCCGGCGACGTCCTGGAACGCTGCATCGGCGTCGCGGAACCCGACGACGTACGGCTCGCCGTAGCTGAGCGTCGCGGTCCCGTCCCCATTGGGGATCGCGCTGAAGCGGCCGCCCTCGGAGAGGTAGCCGATGTACTGCAGCGGACCGGTCTGGGAGCCGTAGCAGATGTCGACGATCGTTCGGGTGTAGGTGAACAGGGGCGTGGCCGAATCGTTGGTGGCGAGCCGGCCGTCGCACTCGTCGGCGCCGTCCGGCGGCGGGTTGACGACGACTCGCGTCTCGCCGTCGAGGCGGCGCAGCGTGAGCGCGAACTCGTCGGCGCCCAGGAACTCGTAGCCGGCGGTCACGTGGACGCCGTTGTCGGAGTAGGACCCGCCGGTGACGCCGCTCTCGTCGAACCAGTGATCGACGATCTGGGGTGCGCCGACCTCGTCGCGGAACAGGTAGCTGAACACGACGAACTCGCCGCCGTTGGGTGCGAACGGCAGAGTCGTGCAGGTCCGCTCGATCGGGTGGTCGGTCGTGCCGACGCGGACGAAGCCGTCGGCGAGCGACCCCGCCGGCGCGGGTGGCGCCGTCGCCGGGGGTGCAGAGGTGTCCGGGGGAGCAGCTGAGGCAGGCGCCGACGGGTCGGCTGCGACGGTCGGCGGTGGGGCGGCCGTCTCCGCCGCGGCGGTCGGCGGCGGCGCGCCGGTCTCCGGGGCGATCGGCTCGGTGCCGGGCGCGGTCCTCACGGGCACGCTGCGATCGGGGGGAGGGTCGGTCGCGTCGATCGTTTCGACGGTGCCGTCCGGTGGCCGAGCGACGTCGGATGCAACCGTGTCGTTCCCGCTGCGCGTCAGCGCGACGCCGACCACCGCCACGACGACGCCGAGCACCATGCCGATCGCGGCGGGGACCATCCAGTGGGGACCACGCGTCTCGTCGCCGGTGTCGGCGACGGTGTCGACCTGGACCGGGGTTTCCGGAGACGGTGGAACGTCGCTCCCGTCGCCGTCGTCGGCGGACCCGCGGGAGGGTTCGCTCGGGCCGTCCGTCATCCGATCATCGTGGCACAGGGCCACCCCGGAAACGGGGGACGCTCAGCGGCCGTTGGCGCTGCTCAGTTGCGGGTGCCGACGGTCTGGATCTCGTCGACGTTGTGCTCGACGGTGATCGTGCGGGTGAACGGCCCGAGCGTGCCCGGTCCGCTCGATGACGTGTACGGCAGATCCCATGTCGTGCCGACGGTGACCTGGTACGGGGCATCATCGGGGCTGGATGTGCGGTAGGTGTAGCCGCACGGGCCCTGCGCGGTCGTGTCGAGGTCGACGATCGGGACGCCGGTGCCCGTGCACGTCACTTCGTCACCGTTGCCGAAGTCGAACGTGATCGACGCGTGTGCGGGGGCGACCGTGATCCACGCGTTCGGCCCGGCTTCGGCGCTGATCGGTGCGACCGTCGCCGGTTCGATCGCCAACCACATGCCGAGGTTGACGTAGCCGGTCGATTCGAGGGCGGGGCTGACGATCGGGATCGGCGCCTCGATCCGCCCACGAGCGACGTCTTCGATTCCCGGGATCAGGTCGACCGCGGACACGTTGACCGGCACCGCCCGCAGCGTGCCCGTGAAGCCGGGGCAACGGACGTCGTAGACGTGGTGCGGCTCACCGAACAGGAAGCTGATCGCGGTCTCGGCTCGCCGGATTCGCTCGGCTTCGGCGAACGCTCGCCGTTCCTCGACGCGGCGGGCGAGCTC
>JAHEKY010000177.1 GCA_024644465.1 Ilumatobacteraceae bacterium
GCTGCGAGCTGGACGTGCTCACCACGGACCGCCTGCGGGTCTCCCCCGGCGTGGCGTACGACTTCGTGCAGACGGTGCGCCATCGCGGCCTCGCGGGCGAGCATCGCCAGCCCCGAACCCGACGCATAGCGTTCCCAGCAGCCGCGCTGCCCGCACGGACAGCGGGGCCCGTCGGGGTCGATGATCATGTGGCCGAACTCCCCGCCGAAGCCGTTGACCCCCCGGTGGAGCGCTCCATTCGCGATGATCCCGCCGCCGATGCCCGTTCCGAGCGTGACGAGCATCATGTTGTTCGTGCCGGTTCCGGCACCGAGCTGCCATTCGGCAACCGTCGCACAGGTCGCGTCGTTGTCGACCTCGACAGGAGCGCCGATCCGCTCCGCGAGTCGGGCCCCGATGGCGAAATCGGCGACCCCGTCGAGGTTCGGCGCGGCACGCAGGACGCCGTCACGGGTGACGAGGCCGGGAACGCCGATGCCGAGGCTGCCATCGAACCCGAGACCGAACGCGAGGTCGACGAGCACGTCGATCAGCGGTTCCAGGCTGGCCTCGCCGCGCGGCGTCGCCCGCCGGTCCTCGGCGACGACTGCCCCGGTCGCATCGAGCGCGACGCCGAGTGCTTTCGTGCCGCCGACGTCGATGCCGATGCGCGCGGTCGGCGCGCCGCCGACCGGGCCGGTCACGCCTCGGCTCTCACCTTCAGTTCGCGCACCGTGTTGAGGATGCGGACTTCGGCACGGCGCTTGACGAATCCCGGCAGCGGCACGACGAGATCGATCGCGAGGTCGTACTGCACGTGGGTGCCCCCGTTCAACGGGACGAACTTGAACACGCCGTCGATCGAGCGCTGGATGTCGCCGCGCAGCATCTTCCACCCCAGCTCGCCCGGCGCGTTCGAGTAGTCGTACTGCAGCGTGTAGTGCGTGCTCCGGCCGAGTGCCGAGGCGCGGAACTCGACCTCCGACGGACGCCCCTCGGCGTCGGTCGAGTGGATGGTCACGTCCTTGATGTCCCGCGCCCATTCCGGGTAGTGCGCAATGTCGACAGCGATCTCCCAGACGCGTTCAGGCGGTGCGTCGATCGTGATCGTTTCAGTCGCTGTCTCTGCCATGGCGCTCATTCTTGCCCATCGGGACCGCCGATGTCCCGCCATCCTGGCGAACATCGTGGTCGGTCGTCGTTGCGTCGTCGCGGCGGGGGCCGAACTCGGCGTGGTACGCGGCCCACAGCCCGTTCAGGCCGAGGCCGAACATCGGAACGAGCAACCCGACGGCGAGTGACGAACCCGGGGTGCCGTCCGGGCCGTCGAGCCGCCAGAACGTGGTCGCGAACGCCGTGGCGATCTGCACGCCGAGCAGCCCGAGCATCATCCGTCGGACCGGCGGCGGCGTCGCCGGTCCGAACAGCAGGAACAGTTGCGTCACCGACACGTCCTCGGCCCGGCTGCGTTGAATCGCGTTCCAGAACCCCCACAGGAAGGCGAACACGCCGACCGCGAACAGCCCCATCGCCGTACTCGCACCGACCCATTGCGCGGCGGTCGTGAAGACCGCGGCGGCGAAGACGGCCGTGGCGACGAACAGCACCGTGCCGGCGATGTTCGCCCGAACGACGATCTCGCCGTGGTGCGACGAGCCGCGCGCGGGGGTCCGATCGACGTCGCGGGTGGTCACGTCCGACAGTCTGCCAGCCCGTCGGTCGAGTCGGTCGGAGCCGGCGTCAGTCGAAGACGCCGAGCGTCTCGCCGAGCCGGCGGGCGAGCACGTCGTAGGAGAACGACTCGACGACGCGCTCGCGCGACCGCTCGCCCATCGTCCGGCGGAGCACATCGTCGTCGAGCAGCCGTTCGATCGCGTCGGCGACATCCTGCACGTTCTCCGGGTCGCGGATCACGAAGCCGGTCTCGCCGTCGGCGACCGCCTCGGCGGCTCCACCCGAATCGCCGGCGACCTGCGGGACGCCACACGACGCCGCTTCGATGAAGACGATGCCGAAGCCCTCCTGTTCGAGGCCGCCCCACCGGTTCCTGCAGAGCATGGCGAACACGTCGCCGCAGCCGTACAGCGGCATCCGGTCTTCGTCGGGGATCCGGCCGAGGAACCGCACGGGCGCAGCGAGTTCGTCTGCGAGGTGCCGCAGCCGCTGCTCGTCGCGCCCCGCACCGGCGATCGCCAGCAGCACGTCCGGTCGGTTGCGCTGCAGCCGGGCGACCGCCCGGATCGCGGTGTCGAAGCCCTTGCGCGGCACGAGCCGGGAGATGCCGACGATCAGCTCTGCATCGGTCGGCAGCCCGAGATGTTCGCGCGCTGCGACTCGCTCGGCGTCGCTCAACGGGCGGAACTTGTCGGGATCGACGCCGCACGGCACGATCGTCGTCGGCAATCGCGTCCCGGCGGCATGTTCGGCTTCCGCTGCCGGATACCCGCCGGCCGCGATCAGGTGGCGGGCCCGCTTCAGGGTGTAGGCGAGTGCCTGCTTGGACCCGGGTAGCCGCCCGGGGACGGTGACCTCGGCGCCGTGCAGCACGAGGTCGTACGGCAGCTTCAGCGACGGACCGATCAGACCCAGCGGAACGGCGGGGTCGATCACGACCAGATCCGCACCGAAGTCGGCCGCCAACGCGTCGACACGCTGGACCATCCACGGATGCGGCAGGAGGAACGATTCGCGGGTCCGTTCGATGCGGTACGGCTCGCCGGCGTCGAACTCGTCCGCGCCCTCGTACGGGCTCGTCAGCACCGCGAACGATTCACTCGGGAGACGCTTCCACCACTCCCACAGCAACGACTGGATGCCGCCGATCTTCGGCGGGAAATCGTTGGTGACGAGGAGATGTTTCACGGCGTCGGGACGTGGTCGCGTTCGGTGTGCCGCTCGGCGAGGCGTCCGGCCGCCCAGTCGGCGTGCTCGGCCAGCAGGGCGTCGGAGCCCGCACGGTACCGCTCGATCGTGGCGTGAACACGCGGGTCGGCGGAGTCGCCGACGTTGCCGACCACGATCAGCGCGTTGCGGCGGAGCACGTCGAAGTCCCGACCGGCGACGTACCAACTGCCGTAGCGGGCCTCGATCCACTCGTCGTCGGCCGCGAGCAGCGCGAGCGCATCGACCCAGGCGTCGACGTCGGCGGACAGGCCCACGGTGTTGCGCTTGCCCAGCCGGACCGAGATCGGACACACGTCTTGGCAGTCGTCGCAGCCGTAGATGCGGTCACCGATCGCGACACGGAACTCGGGCGGGATCGAACCCGGCTTCTGCAGCACCCAGCTGAGGCACCGGTTGCCGTCGATCACGGCCGGCGCGACGATCGCGTCGGTCGGGCAGCCGGCGAAGCAGGCGGTGCAGGTGCCGCAGCCG
>JAHEKY010000178.1 GCA_024644465.1 Ilumatobacteraceae bacterium
GGTGACGGTCGGTGCGACGTTCTCGACCGTGACCGTCGCGTCGTCCGTGTCGGTGAGCGCCTCGGCGGCGCTGACGTCGCCGCCCTCGTCGCCGACCGTGAGCGTGATCACGTCGACCGTGTCGTCGATGCCGCTGTAGGTCGGCGTCGAACTCGTCGGGTCGTCGAGGTTGGTGCCCGGGCTCCACGAGTACGTCAGCACCGCATTGTGGATGTCGTTGCTGCCGGTGCCGTCGAGCATCACGTCCGAACCCTCGTCGACGAAGTACGCGCCGCCGGCGTCGGCGACCGGTGCGGTGTTGACGCAGTCAGCGGCCGTCAGCGCGGTCGTGCCGTCGTCGTCGTCGACGTACTCGAAGTCGGCGTCGGTCGCGTCGCAGGCACGCGGGTTGTGGTTCAACAAGCCTGACGAGATGAACCCGCCCGGGTTGCCGATGTTCGCCGGCAGTGTGCCGGTGAACGCGCCGAGCTCGGCGACCTCGTAGTGGAGGTGGGTGCTGAAGGCGAACCCGATGTTGCCTTCCTCGCCCAGGATGTCGCCGACTTCGACCGGGTCACCGACGGACCACCCGTAGTCGATCGTCACCGTGCCGGTGCGTGGGTGGCTGTACTTCGTCCACTCGCCGTTCGGATGCTCGATCCACACGTAGTTGTTGTGCCGCGGGCACGTCTCGCCCGGGTTGAGCACCGTGTTGTCGGTGCAGAGGTGCTCGACCGAGTCGTCGGCCTGCGGATCTCCGCCCGCGTCGAGGCCGTCACCGCGCCCGTAGTCGTCGCCGTGGTCGTCCTCGATGACGCGGATGATCCCTGATGCGGATGCGACGAGCAACCCTGCCGGGTCGCCGACGTCGGCCGGCCCCGTCGCTGCGGCGAACCCGGAGACGATCGCGACGCCGGCCCCGTCGACGGCGCGCATGTCGACGCGGTCGCGACTGCCGCCATCGCCGCCGTGATTGTGGGCGTCGCCGATCACGTCGACGAGCGTGCCGTCCTCGTACGGGATGCGGTAGATCGCCGCCGACGTCGTCTCGTCGGGATGAGTCGCCCCGGCGGGCCCAGGCACCACCGCTGCCGTCGTCGCCCCGAGGGCCAGCCCGAAGGCCAGCATCGATCGTGTCCACAGGCGTCGCACGGCCTGCCTCCCTCCATCGCGTTCACATCGAACGCGAGGACCGGAACACCATCCCCAACGGGCCTCCCGAGCCCCGCGGATCGAGCGTAGACCCGGACCGGGGTCGCCGCAAGCAGGCGGTGCGGGCGGCGGCACCCTGGGTTCAGCCGATGGCGACCGTCGTCGGGTCGTTCGGGTCGTAGCGGACGCGGACGGTCGAACCAGGCGTGAGCGTCGCCAACTGGGCGTGGCCCTGCGTCGTCGTCGTGGCGGCGAACGGCGGGCCGGCCGCAGGGAACACGGTCAGGTCGACTTCGAGCACCGGCTGGAGATTGACCTCCATCCCGGTGTCCCGCAGTGCGACGACGGTCGCGTCGGCGGCGGTGCCGTTGACGAGCAGTTCGTTCTGTGCCGCCATCTGTTGCATCCGGCCGGACGCGTCCCGCATCTGCGCGACGGGGTCGAAGTCCTTGGCGATCTCGTTGCTCATCTTCGAGAGCTGGCGGAGGTTCTTGAACAGCCCCATCAGTCGACCCCCCGCCACAGCTCGTTGAATCGCGCGGCGATTGCCGGGACGGAGCGCATCCGCTCGTTCCATCCGGCGGAGGCCGTGTCCCATGCCGCGCCGTCGATGCCGTGCTCGCGGGCGATCGTCGCAGCCGCCGCGGGGTCGCCGCCCCGGGCAGTGACCTTGCGGCTGACCTCGGCATACAATTCCAGCGAGACGCCGGCGATCGGCTCCCCGGCCGGACCAGCGGCGAGGGTTGCCGACTCCTGCCGCACGGCCTCGGCCTGCGCTCGGGCGACAGCCGCCTGCGACTGTTGCATCGCCTGCGCATTGCGAATCAGGTCGGGCGCCTCGGCGACGACACCCTTCATCTGCTTCAGCTGTTTGAACAGCCCCATCGAACCCTCCCTCGTCGCTTCGTACGGGCAACAGTACGCCGGTTGATGCATCGCCTGCGAGGAAAAATCGCCCCTGTCCTCGGCCGTTCTGCTGGACTAGGTTCGTCTGCGAGGTCACACGAGAGGAGCCACGGGATGGGATTGTTCAGCAAGAAGGACAAGGCCGGCGAGAAGGACAAGGCCGGCGACGGCAAGGTCCACGTGAAGGGGATGATGGCCGATCCGGCCGCGTTCGGCGGGCCGTCGTCCGCGTCGGTCGACGAGAACGACCCGATCTGGGACCCGATCGAGGGCGTCGGTCTCGAGCAGTACGCGACGATCACGAAGGGTGCCGCCGATCAAGGGATCACCGACGAGGCCGGGTTGCTCGCGTACGCCGAGTCGCAGGGCCAGTCGTCGGCCGCGTTCCAGGCGGCGATGAACGGGTGGAACGACCGGATGAAGCAGTCGATGGCGGTGGGTCAGCGCTTCAACGCGATCTACATGGGTCGCGCCTGACCCGTTCCTGCGCTCGCTCGGAATGCTTTCGGGTGCAGTAGCAGGTGAAGGCGCGGTCGGCCCCCGGCTCGTGACGGTCCGCGAACGCGTCGAACACGGGCAGTACGTTGGAACCCCGTGTCGAACGCATGGTTGGGACGGGTGCGCCGGCGGCTGCCTGCGGCCGCCCGGCCAACCGTTCCTCGGCGTCGGCGACGTCATGCCGCGATCGCGGCACTGCTCGCGGTGCCGGCCGGTCTGATCGGCTCGTCGGTCGCGGCTGATCACGGCACCGAGGGCGCCGGCCTCGCAGCCCAGCGAATCCATGCGGCGCGCGTCCGGGCCGGCGAGGCATCACAGGCGGTGATCGACGCGCAGGCTCGCATCGCTCTGCACACGAACGACATCGCCGCCGCCGAACTCCGGCTGGCGGCTGCGCGCGCCGCGCTCGGCACGGCGGAGCCGTGGGAGCAGCAGCCTCTCGGCACCCTCGTCGTGTCGGGCGCCACGAATCTCGCGACGCTGCTCGACGGCGAGTCGACGGACGCGGGCGGCGAGACGCCCTCGACGGAAGCCGGCGACGAAGCCGACTCCGACGCCGACCTGCGGCGGGATCTCGAGTTCGCGCAGCGCGAGATCGATGCGCTCGCCGAGTACGTCGCGGCCGCTCGGCGCGACGTCGTCGTGCTGGCGGCGGACGCCGATGATGCGATTGCCCAGCTCGCAGCCGTCGAAGCGCACCACCTGCCCGACGCGGCGATCGAGCACGAGTTGGAGCGCCTGGAGCGGGACCGCGCCGCGAACGGGCGGGCCGCCGACGCGGTCGCCGTCGTTGCAGCACGTGCTG
>JAHEKY010000179.1 GCA_024644465.1 Ilumatobacteraceae bacterium
ACGTTCGTGAAGCCCTTGCTGCCGTTGACGGCGATGTTGCCGGCGCCGTCGGCGACCTGGGCGATGAAGCGCACCGACGTCGCGGTGGATGGTGCCGGGCCGGAGCCCTGCCAACGCCCGTCGCCGAACGCGAGGTCGAGCGACTGCCAGCCGGCGCCGGCGTCGTACAGCACGACCACCCGCACGATGCCCGATGGGTCGGCCGCCTCGACCGCGAACCGCGCCAGCGAGTCGGCCGGGGACACCACGCCCGCGGCGACGGGAACGTGAGGCGGCGAGTAATCGGAGCTGGTCGAATAGAGGATCTCGCCGGCCACGGTTCCGAACAGGGTCTGAGTGCCGATGTCGGCGGTGGCCGCGGCAGCGTCACTGACGAATCGGCCGGGGACGACCACCACCTGTTGGCGCTGCCTGAGGCCGGCGGCGTTCGGCGGCCCCGTCCGGTCGGAGAACGTCGTGACGCTGGCGAACCGGCTCGGGAAGGCGAGGTTGCTCGTGTCCTCGACGGCTCCGGAGGCCGAGTCGAGCACGGCCTCGGAGATCGCGACGTCGAAGCCGGTCACGACGTCGTACACGCCGAGTGAGGTCACCAGCGCGCCGTGGGCGGGGAGCAGATCACCCGTGGCGTCGTCGCTGGCCGTCACGTCGGCGTCGAAGCGGGGCTGCAGCGGGCGGCCCGAGGTCACCTGCGGCAGGAACGTCGTCGTGCCCTCGTCGACGACCTCGAACCAATTGCCGGTGGCGCCACTGCGCTCGATGAACTGCGGGCTGAAGTCGAACGACGCCGACCACAGCGACGTGCCGGCGACGGGCGTCGGTTCCTGCTCGGCCGGCGGCGGCTCGGGCGTCTGGTCGGCTCCGACCCGCCACATCGGCAGGCCGTACAACACCGTCGTCGCGAGCGCCTTCTCGTCGTAGGCGCCGTACAGCCCCTGCGAGCCGAAGTAGCGCTGCTTGGCGTTCACCGTAGCGTCACCGATCGTCATCGTGCCGTCGAGATTCGCGGAGAACAGCGTGAGCAGTCGCTCGTGCAGGCCGACGCTGACCTCGTCGCCGTAGCCGAAGCCCGTCGTGGCCAGGAACACCGCGCCGCGCGCCGCGAGCGCCGCCGCCACGTCGTCGCCGAGCACTCCGCCGGTCCGGGTGTCACTGACGTTGAAGCCGGTGTGGCAGCCCATCGAGAGGACCAGCCGCGCCCCCGGCGGGAGCGCGGCTGCGAGTTCGGCCGCGGTGAAGGTGTCGGTCGCGTTCTCGGAGTCGAGCGCAGCGACACCGACCAGGTGATCGAAGTGGGCGAAGACCGCCGCCGCGTCCGGATCCGATGCGGTGATCGAAGTCAGCAGGTCGGCGCTGGTCCACGTCTCGTTGATCAGCTCGGTGACGGTTGGCGCGATGCCACCGGACGCCTTGGTGAGCGAGCTGGTGAGCGCGTTGCTCACGGATCCGGCACCGTCGGTCATGAAGCCATAGCCCGACACGAAGGCGTTGGAAGCGGCGAGGCGGCCGTCGTTCGCGACGTACTCGTCGACTTGGGCGATGATGGCGGCGGGCGACTCGATCAGCCGGCCGACAGCGAGGTCGGGAACGTACAGCCGCCGGTTGAGCCACGGGATCGGGTCGAGGTCGCCATAGGGGTCGTCGGAGAGAGCATGTTCACCGGCCAGCGCCGCTCGGTACACATCGCCTTCAGGGAAGAGATCGGCATAGGTCTTCTCGTTGCCGCTGCGCGTGGTGTCGGCGAGGCGGGCCATCGGGACGATGTCGTCGGCGCCGACCAGCACGATGTTCTCGATCGACGGTCGCAGATCGTGAGCAGCGCCGATCACCGCCACGATCGAACTGACGACGCCGTTGGCGGCATCGGCGTCGCACGGGTTCAGGTTCCAGGTGTCGTAGGCGGCTGCGACCGACGGGTCTCCCTCGATCGGCAGCACGACCCCGTCGACGCCGATTGCGGCAGCCAGCTCGGCGAGACTCGTCGCGACGTCGCCGGCCGCGGCGGTGCCGAATGCGTCGCCGAGCCGCTCCTGGTTCACGAGGATCAGGGTGCGGACGTCGGCGGGCAGCGACGCGAGGTCGGGCAGGACTCCAGCGACGCCGCCGGTGCCGGCGTACGCCGCGCAGGCGGCGACCGGATCGACGACCGCCTCCCTGACGCGTACGACGTAGGGCAGCGCCGAGCTGAGTCCGCCGTAGGCGCTGACCTGCACCAGATCGACGTCGCGCGCCGAGGCCGCCTCGTCGGCGTTGCCGGGCGACGCCGAGACGGCGACGATCGACTGGCCGGGGAGCAGCGGGACACCGTCGTCCAGGTCGGTGCCTTCGCCGTCGATGATCGGCGTCGAATCGGGGCCGTCGGCTCGCGTCGGTAGCGGGCTCGGCCCGGCGATTGCCGTGTCGGTCGGTGGGCCGTAGAGCACGAGGTCGCCGTCGCCGGCCAGGTGGCTGAGCCGCACACCGACCTCGGTCCCGCTCGATGGGACGAACGAGTACAGGTCGACGTCGGTGCCGGCGGGGATGTACCCCAGGTAGAGGGTGTCGCCGACGACCGCCTGGGCCGTGGCGGGCGTGTCCCCGGCTTCGGCGGGCTCGACGACGGTCATGGCGACCGGTGTGACCGAGGCGATCCCGTCGTCGGTCGAGACGTCGGCGATCACGACGCCCGAACCGAGCCGAAGGCTCGGCCGCGCCGTGAAGGAGAGTTCGTAGGCTTGGCCCGAGTCGACCGGGACGCCGTTCCAGGTCAGGACGGTGCCCGTCTCGGACGCGACGACGGCCGGGTCGCCGGCGCCCCCGCCCGGGGTCAACACCGCACTGCCGGGCACGTAGCGCCAGCCGGGCGGGAGATTCACCCGGACCCGCGCCGCGCGGTCGGTGCCATCGGGAGTGGTCGCCTGGAACGCGACCGTCATGCCGACCGTGGCGCCGACGCTCGCGAAGTCCTGGATGCCCGAGGTGACCAGGTCGAGGTCCTCCCACGGGAAGTCGGCCTTCTCGAGAAAGCCCGTGATGACGTCGTTGACCTCGATGTCGAGCGGTAGCGCTGCGACGACGTCACCGACCGTCAGCGATCCGAACGCCGGCGCGATGTCGGCGAGCCGCGCGTCGGCGACCAGCGCGCCCGCTGCGAAGGCATCGCCCAGCGAGGCGCCCGTGCAGTCGAATCCACCCGAGCAGTCGACCACCAGCGGGCGTCGGGCGGGCGCGAGATCGTCGATCGCGATCGCGGCGATCGCGGGCACCGTCGCCACGCCCGCAGCGGCGGACACGTCGCCGATCCGCGTGACGAGCAGGCCGAGCTCGTTCATCCCGGCGTCGAGCAGCGG
>JAHEKY010000013.1 GCA_024644465.1 Ilumatobacteraceae bacterium
TAGTTCGTGTCGTTCGCCATCGCGAGGACGTCGTCGCCGTCGCCGTACGTGATCACCGGCGCGACGGGGCCGAACGTCTCCTCGCGGCGGATCAGCATGTCGTCGGTGACATCGGTGACGAGCGTCGGCGCGTAGAAGTGGCCGGCGTCGAAGCCGGCACCCGTGAGCCGCTGACCGCCGACCGGCACGCCGGCGCCCTTCGCCAGCGCGTCGTCGACCTGACGCGCCACCTTGGCGACCGCGGCCTCGTTCACGAGCGGGCCGACCCCGACGCCGTCATCCATCCCGTTGCCGGCCTTCACCCGACCGACGCGCTCGACGAGCGTGTCGACGAACGCGTCGCGCCCGGACTCGTGGACGTACAGCCGATTCGGACTGATGCACGCCTGGCCGGAGTTGAGGAACTTCAATGCCGCCGCGCCCTTCGCCGCATGGACGGGGTCGGCATCGGGGAAGACGATGAACGGCGCGTGGCCGCCGAGCTCGACCGACACCCGCTTGAGGTTGCCCGCCGCCTGTCCGGCGAGCATCTTGCCGACCGCGGTCGAACCGGTGAAGGTCAGCTTGCGGACCCGCTCGTCGCTGGTGAAGACCTCGCCGATCGGCTTCGGATCGAGTGCGGTGACGAGGTTGACGACGCCTGCCGGCGCGCCGGCGTCAGCGACGATGCGGAAGATCGCCTGTGCGCACAGCGGTGTCGCCTCGGCGGCCTTCAACACGAGCGTGCAACCGGCGGCCAGCGCCGGGCCCATCTTGCGGGTCAACATCGACATCGGGTAGTTCCACGGCGTGATCGCCGCGACGACGCCGACCGGCTGCTTCAGCACGAGGAACCGCTGATCGGCCCGCCCCGACGGCAGCCACTCGCCCGCCACCCGTTTCGCCTCCTCCGCGTACCATCGCAGGAAGTCCGCGCCGTACTTCACCTCCGCGGCGCTCGCCTTCAGCGGCTTGCCCTGTTCGCGGGTCATCAGCTCCGCGAGCTCGGCGCTCCGCGCGGTCATCAACTGCCATGCGCTGTACAGCACGTCGGCGCGCTCGTACGCGGTCGTCGAGGACCACGAACCGAACGCGGCGTCGGCCGCCGCGATCGCCCGCTCCGCGTCGGCCGCGCCGCCGTCGGGCACGTCGCCGATCACCTCACCCGTCGCCGGATTGGTCACGTCGAAGCGGTTGCCGGACTCCGCCTCGCACCACTCACCTTCGATGAACATGGCGACGAGGCTAGGTCGTGGCGCTGCGCGCGGTGGACCGCGACCCGCCCCGAGTGGAGTGTGCGCCGACGGCATGCGAGGATGCCCCGATGCGTCGCTTGATGGTCGTGCCAGCCGCGTCTTGCCTGCTCATCGTCGCGGCATGCACCGGCCGCGACAGCGGCGCGCCCGACACGGCGACGCCGCCCGGCGAGACGATCGTGGTCGCGACCGAACCGATCGCCGACACCGCGCCGCCCGCCACCGACGGCCCGCCGGACACGCTGGCGATCATCAATCTGGCCGACCTGCCCCCACTGTTGACGGGCGACGTCCGGCCCGGCGTGGAGCAGCTCGCCGTGCTCGGCGCGGACCCCGGCCTCGAGTTCTCGCTGCGCGTCCTACCGGGGCCACAGGATGGCGGCGGCGATCAACAGTACCCCGCCGTCGTGGCGACCGGCACGACCGACGAGTACGGGTCACTGCTGTTCCGCGACCTCGACCCGGCCGACCTGTACATCGTGGAATCGGCGCTCTCCCGCGACCTGCCGCTGCAGGTGCTCACTCGCGACGCGCACCCGGAGACCGCGTTCTACGCCGAGCAACGCCTGCCCGCGCCCGGCTACGGGTACATCACGATGCGCGACGGCACGACGCTCGCCGCCAACGTCGTGTTGCCGGGCCCGGTCGAGGACGGTCCGTATCCGACGGTGGTCGAGTACTCGGGCTACACCCCGGCGGATCCGGAGGGCCAGGGCTTCGGCGACCTGTTCACGCCACTGGGGTACGCCTACGTCGGGGTGAACATGCGCGGCACCGGCTGCTCCGGCGGTTCGTTCCGCTACTTCGAGTACGCCCAGAGCGTCGACGGCTACGACGTGATCGAGGCGGTCGCTGCGCAGCCCTGGGTCTTCGAGAACCGTGTCGGCATGGTCGGCGTCTCCTACCCGGGGATCAGCCAGCTGTTCGTCGCACAGACCCAACCGCCGAGCCTCGCCGCGATCACGCCGTTCTCGGTGATCGACGACAGCTACAACTCGACGCTGTCCCCCGGCGGCATCCTCAACACCGGCTTCGCCGTCGAATGGACAGAGGATCGCGTCGATCAGGCCCAGCCGGCGATCGACCCCGACGGCGTGATCCTCGACGAGGGCGGGCAGGGGTGGGCGAAGGAGCGCATCGCCGCCGGCGACGAGATGTGCGCCGCCAACCAGGCGCTGCGGCTGCAGAACCCCGACCTGATCGGCGAGGTGTTCGATTCGCCGTTCTACGAGGCCGACGTCGGAGATGAGATCGCGCCCCGGCTGTTCGTCGACCGGATCACCGTGCCGACCTTCGTCGCCGGGGCGTGGCAAGACGAGCAGACCGGCGGCCGGTTCGCAACGATGCTCGACCGGTTCACCGGCACCGACCGCCTGTACGTGTCGCTGATGAACGGCCTGCACACCGAGTCGATCGGCCCGGCGAACTTCGCCCGGTGGATCGAGTTCCTCGACCTGTACGTCGCCCGTCGCACGCCGAGCCTGGCGACCGCCCGGACGATCGCACCGATTCTCGCTGCTGGGTTGTTCGGCACGGGCGAACTCGAGCTGCCCCCCGATCGCTTCGCCGGCATGACCCACGGCGAGGCACTCGCCGTGTTCGAGAACGAGCCGGCGGTCCGCGTGCTGTTCGAGGAAGGCGCGGCGGACGGTACGCCGGCGCGCACACCACTGCCCCGCTTCGTCGAGGAATTCGATGCGTGGCCGATCCCCGAGGTCGAGCCCACCGAGTGGTTCCTCGGCTCCGACGGCGCGCTGCTCACGGAGCCGGAGCCCGACAACGGCCGCGCCGGCTACCTCGCACTGCCCGACGGCATCCCGGCGACGTTCTACGACGGCAACAGCAGCGACCTGTGGCGGGTCGACGTCGAGTGGGACTGGCAGGAGCCCGCACCCGGAACGGCGGCGACGTTCCTGACGCCGCCGCTCGACGAGACCGTGACGATGATCGGGTCGGCATCGGCGGACCTGTGGGCCAGCTCGAACCTCGGCGACACCGACTTCGAGGTCACGCTGTCCGAGGTGCGACCGGACGGCCAGGAGATGTACGTGCAGTCGGGCTGGCTGCGCGCCAGCCACCGCGCCCTCGACGAGGCGGCATCGACGGAGCTGTGGCCCGTCCACACCCACCTCGCGGCGGACGCCGAACCGCTCGCCGGCGGCGACGGCGGGAGTGGGTTCGATCTCGTCCGCGTCGAGATCTTCCCGTTCGCCCACGTGTTCCGGGCCGGCTCGCAGATCCGGTTGTCGGTCGACGCTCCCGGGGGCAACCGGCCGGTCTGGGTCTTCGACACGATCGCCGGTGGCGAGCAGGTGCAGATCGCCCTCGGTGGCGACTACCCGTCGAAGATCGTGCTCCCCGTGGTGCCAGGTCTCGACCCGCCCGCCGAGCACCCCGAGTGCGGCGCCCTCCGCGGCCAACCGTGCCGGCGCTTCTCCGGCTGACCCGCCGGCGCGCCCGCACATCGTGTTCCCGTGTGATCCGACTCTGCGGACGCATCATTGCGGAATCCGCATCACAACGTCCGCAGAACCGGGTTCACGCGTGGGAGTGGTGAGACGAGCGCAATGATTGACTCTGGAGTGTGGGGGAAGCCGACCATCGCAAGGAACTCGCCGAGTTCCTCAGGGCGCGGCGCGAAACGACCCAGCCGGAGGCGGTCGGGCTGCCGCGCGGCCGTGGCCGGCGCACGCCGGGTCTGCGTCGGGAGGAGGTCGCACTGCTCGCAGGCGTGTCGGTCACCTGGTACACGTGGCTCGAGCAGGGCCGACGGATCAACGCGTCGCACGACGTGCTCAACGCGATCGGGCGGGCGCTGCGCCTCGACGATGCCGGTCTGGAGCACGTGATCGCCCTGACCGAGCCAGGCACGGCGGAGATCGAGGCGCCCCGCGAGGCGCCGACCGCGCTCGTGCGGTTGCTCGACGCGCTGATGCCCGCACCGGCGTACGTCCTCGGCCCGCACTGGGAGTTCGTGGCGTGGAACGCCGCGCAGGCACGGCTGTACCCGCGCATCGCCGAGCTCGAACCGCCCCGCCTCAACCTGCTCTGGGTGCTGTTCGCCGATGCGTCGACCCGGGAGCTGATCGTCGACTGGGACATCCACGCCCGTCAGGCGCTCGCCGAGTTCCGATCGGCGACGTCGACGGTCCGCCACGACCATGCGATGAGCGAGCTCGTCGAACTGCTGATCGCCGAGAGCGACGAGTTCGCCCGCTGGTGGCCGGAGCACGACGTGTCCGGATTCGAGACGCGCCTGCGACGATTCTCACATCCGGTCGCCGGCGAACTGACGTTCGAGTACCAGCAGCTCGCCCCGGCGGAGTGGCCGAACCTCCGCGTCGTCGCACAGCTCGCCGTGCCGGGCGACGACTCCGCCCAGCGACTCGGCGTCCGGCACCATCCGTTCTGAGCCGCGGCCGGACGCGTCCGGACGCGTCCGGCTCGTCTCAGGCCTCGTCGATCCGTGCCCGCGGTGCGAGCCGGCCGGGCTGCATGGAGCCCGGCGTCAACCCTGCGGGGTTGAGCAGCCGGCCCCGTGGCGTCGGTGCCGAGGGTCGCGCCGTCCGGCGATGCTGCCGCGGCGCGAGTCGAGCGGTGCGCTGTTCCATCTGACCTCCTGGGGAGCCGTCACCCGCCGCTGATCGGCGGGACATCGGTCAGGGAACCAACGTCGTGCTTCGGCCGGATGGCCGCCGTGTGAACGCTTCGTTTCGGGCGGCGTGCGACGAACGGTCAGCCCGTCGCCCAGTCCGCCGCCAACTCGGCGCGGGTCGGCGGGTCGGCGCCCCGGCGCGTCACGACCACGGCGGCGGCGGCGTGCGCAGCCGCGACCGCGTTCGTGAGGTTGTCGAGGCCGATGTCGGCGCGTTCGAACCCGACCGCGGACCACCACGCGAGCAGCCCGCCGGCGAACGTGTCACCGGCGCCGATCGTGTCGACGACCGGGGCCTCCAGTCGCGGCACCCCCACGACCGCGACACCGTCCGCGGTCACGACGGTCGTCGATGCCGAACCGGCCGTGGCGAGTACGGCGCGACATCCCGATTCGAGCAGTGCGTTCGCCGCGTCGGTGACGCCGAGACCCGGTGACAGGTATGCGAGGTCCTCGTCGCTGACCTTGACGATGTCGGCGCGTGCGATGACACGGTCGAGCCGGTCGCGGTACGCGGCGGCGTCGGTCGTGATCTTCGGCCGGCAGTTGATGTCGACCATCACGAGCGTGGTCGCGGGGCACCGCTCGACAGCCTCCGCGATCGTGCCGGCCATCGGCTCGAGCAAGAGGCCGAGCCCGCCGGTGAAGAAGACGTCCGGCGCATCGCCGAGTTCGAGCCGATCGAGGGAGGGTGCGGACGTGCCGTCGATGTAGAAGCGATACACCGCCGCGCCGGCCTCGTCCAGTTCGGCGGCCGCGAGCGTCGTCGGTGCGTCGGTCCGCACCGCCGGCTCGACGCCGACGCCGTCGTCGAGCAGTTGCCTCGTGAGCATGCTGCCGAACCGATCTCGGGACAGCACGCCGCCGAACTCGACCGTCGCGCCGAGCCGGGCTGCCGCGCGGGCGGCGTTGAACGGTGCGCCTCCGAGCGCGGCCTCGACGGAGCCGTCAGGCTGGATCACGAGGTCGATGAGCGCCTCACCGGCGACGAGAATCATGCGTCATGGTCGCACGTCGCGGTACGCGTCTGTCAACCGTCGCGTTCCGACGGGAGCGTCGAATACACGAAGCGCCGATCGATCACACGGCGGAACCTGGTGGTCCGAGTGCCCCGAACGAGCGCCGAGGCGTTGCGCTCCCGTCGTACGGTTGGGATACAACTGGGGCGGAGAACGACGAAAGGATCTTCATGGCGACGACGGGCGAGACCGGCACCCACCGCGACTACGAGCTCTCCGATCGATTCCGGCTCGAGACCGGCACCGTGTTCCTGTCCGGCGTGCAGGCGATCGCACGGCTGCCGATCGACCAACTGCGCATCGATCGACGCCTCGGGCTGACGACCGCCGCGTTCGCTTCCGGGTACCAGGGTTCGCCGGTCGGGACGTTCACCGAGGAGTTGCGCCGCGCCCACCGGACCGTGCCCCATCTCCCCGTCGTGATCCGACCGGGCCTCAACGAGGACCTGGCGGCCACGTCGGTGATGGGCAGCCAGCTCGCGATGACCCTCGACGACGCCACGTACGACGGCGTCGTCGGCATCTGGTACGGCAAGGGCCCCGGCTTCGACCGCAGCAGCGACGCGATCCGCCACGCCGTGTTCGCGGGCACGTCGATGCACGGCGGGGTCGTGGCGATCGTCGGCGACGATCCCGCTGCGAAGTCGTCGACGGTCCCGTCGTCGAGCGATGCGACGATGGTCGACCTGCACATGCCGATCTTGTTCCCCGGCGACGTGCAGGAAGCGCTCGACGTGTCGCGCCACGCCGTCGCGCTGTCGCGTTCGTGCGGGCTGTGGGCCGGGCTCAAGCTCGTCACCGCGGTCGCGGACGGCACCGGCACGGTCGACGTCGACCCCGACCGGATCCGCCCGACGGCACCGGTCGTCGAAGTGGACGGCAAGCCGTTCCAGCCGACACCGAACGGCCACCTGATCACCCCGTACACGCTCGACATGGAGATCGAGTTCCAGCAGGTGCGCTCGGTGCTCGCCCGGCAGTACGGCGTCGACAACCACCTGAACCGGGTCAGCGTCCGCAGCGGCGACGACTGGATCGGCTTCGCCGCCTGCGGCAACACGTACCACGAGCTGCGCGAAGCACTCGCCGTGCTCGGCTTCGCGACCGACGACGAACTGCGCCGCGCCGGCATCCGGCTCTTTCAACTGTTGATGCCGGTGCCGCTCGATCCGGGCCTGGTGCGCGAGTTCGCCGAGGGGCTCGACGAGGTGGTCGTCGTCGAGGAGAAGAACCCGACGCTGGAGGGCGTGATCAAGGGGGCGCTCTACGACGGCTCGCACCATCCGCGCGTCGTCGGCCGCCATGACGAGCGCGGTGCCGTGCTGATCAACGGGTTCGGCACGCTCGACGTCGACAAGCTGATCCCCCCACTGCACGACCGGTTGTCGACCAGACTGGGCGACCGGTTGCGACCGCTCGACGAGATCCTGCCGCCGAAGCGCGAACTGATCCCGCTCGCCGTCAATCGCACGCCGTACTACTGCTCCGGATGCCCCCACAACACGAGTACGCGCGCCGAGCCCGGCACCCTCGTCGGCGGTGGCATCGGCTGTCATGCGATGGTCGCCTTCATGGACCCGGCGCGCGTCGGCGACATCGTCGGTCTCACCCAGATGGGGGGCGAGGGCGCGCAGTGGATCGGCATCTCGCCGTTCATCGAGCGCTCCCACCTCGTCCAGAACATCGGCGACGGTACGTTCTTCCACTCGGGTTCGCTCGCCGTCCGCGCGGCGGTCGCCGCGGACATCGACATCACGTACAAGCTGCTGTACAACGGCACCGTCGCGATGACTGGCGGCCAGGACCCCGAGGGCCAGATGTCGGTCCCCGACCTCGCCCACCTGCTCCTGCTCGAAGGCGTGAAGCGGGTGATCGTGACGAGTGACGACCCCGACCGCTACCCCCGCAGCGACTACCCGGCAGGCGTCGACGTGTGGGATCGCGACCGCCTCGCCGAGGCGCAGCGCGTGCTCGCCGACATCAAGGGCGTGACGGCGCTGATCCACGACCAGGCGTGCGCCGCCGAGAATCGACGCGGCCGGTCGCGCGGCACCGTCGCCACACCCGGCTTCCGGGTCGTCATCAACGAGCGGGTGTGTGAGGGCTGTGGCGACTGCGGCGACGTCAGCAACTGCCTGTCGGTGCAGCCGGTCGACACGCCGTACGGCCGCAAGACCAGGATCCACCAGACGAGCTGCAACTATGACCTGTCGTGCATGAAGGGCGACTGCCCGTCGTTCGCGACCGTCGAGGTTCCCGCAACGGCAAGTGCACAGCCGCGCCCGCTGCCGACACCACCGACCGACATCGCCGCGCCGCACGCCCCGATCGTCGACCCGGAGAATTTCACGGTCCGTCTGACCGGCATCGGTGGCACCGGTGTGATCACCGTCAGCCAGATCCTCGGCACCGCAGCGATGCTCGCGGACCGCACGGTGCGCGGCCTCGACCAGACGGGCCTGTCACAGAAGGCCGGGCCGGTCGTCAGCGACGTCTGCATCACGTCGGGCGACGCCCCGTCGTCCAACCACGCCAACGCGTCGGGCGTCGACAGCATCCTCGCGTTCGACCTGCTCGTCGGCGCGCGGGACTCGAACCTCAGCGGTGCCCGCCCCGACCGAACAGTGATGATCGCGTCGACCGATGCGGTGCCCACCGGGTCGATGGTCACGCAGCCGACGTTGCGTCTCGACAGCGCCGAGACGCTGATCAGCCGCGTCGCGGCGGTGACACGGGCCGACCGGAACCGATATCTCGATGCCGCCGCGCTCGCGAACGGGCTGCTCGGGTCGACGACGACGGCCAACATCCTCGTGCTCGGAGCCGCCGTGCAGGCCGGTGCGGTGCCGGTGCCCCCGGAGGACATCGAGCGGGCGATCGGTCTGAACGGCGTCGCGGTCGAGAAGAACGTCGCGGCGTTCCGCTGGGGCCGCGCGTGGGTCGATGACGCCGACGCCGTCGAACTCGCCGCCGACCTGCCCCGGGCGCCGCGACCGGAGACGCTCGACGAACTGATCGACCGGCTCGCCGCCGACCTCGTCGAGTACCAGTCCGACTCGTACGCGAGCCGCTTCCGCGACGTCGTCGCTTGCGCCCGGGATGCCGAGGAAGGGGTCGCGCCGGACACGACCGATTTCACCGCTGCGGTGGCCCGCAGCCTGCACAAGCTGATGGCGTACAAGGACGAGTACGAAGTCGCACGGTTACTGCTGCACGACGAGGCGACCGCCGGGTACGAGGCGGTCGGTGGCGCCGGCGCGCAGGTGACCTATCACCTCCACCCGCCGATGTTGCGGGCGCTCGGCATGCAGCGCAAGCTGAAGCTGCAACGGACCGCCGTCCCCGCATTGAAGCTGTTGCGCGCGTCGAAGCGGGTCCGGGGCACGCTCGCCGACCCGTTCCGCTGGGCCGAGGTCCGGCGCGTCGAGCGGGCGATGATCCCGGAGTTCGTCGGCGCCGTCGAGCAACTCAGCCGCACGCTGACCGCCACCAACCTGCTCGACGCGGTCGAGATCGCGAACCTGCCCGATCAGGTCCGCGGTTACGAGGACATCAAGCTGCGGCGCGCCGTGGCCTACCGCAACGAGTTGGCGGCGCGGATGAAGCAGCGGCGGCGCTGAGCGAACCGATGAGCGAGGAGTCCGGCCGGGCGCAGTCGCGCCGGTCGGCGACGTGGGACGTCACCCGGTCGATGTGGCGTGAGCTGCACGCCGACAGTCTGTTCGACGCGGCCGCAGGCGTCGCGTTCTGGCTCCTGCTGAGCATCCCGGCCGCGGTGCTCGCCGTCCTGTCGTCGGTCTCGCTGCTCGGCGACGGGCTGACCGCGGACCTGCAGGTGTCGATCGACGAGTTCGTCGAGCGAACGTTCTCGAGCGAGTCGGCGACGATCCGTGATGCGGTCGACGAGGTCTTCAGCCAGCAGCGGCCGGGCGTGCTCAGCGTGTCGGTGCTCGTGGCGGTGTTCACGCTGTCGCGTGGGTTCGCGGGGCTGATCCGCGCGCTCGACGTCGCCTATGACGTCGAGGAGGGTCGACGCTTCCTCCGCCTGCGCCTGACCTCGATCGGCCTCGCCGTCGGCACGTTGCTGACCGTGGCGCTGTCGACATCGCTGTGGGTCACGACACGGTCGCTCGGCGTGCCGACGGTCCTGCGGCTGGCGATCGCGCTCGTGATTCTGATCACCTGGGCTGCGACGCTGTACCACGTCGGGCCGTTCCATCGCACACCGTGGCGGTACGACCTGCCGGGGGCGGCGTTCACCGCGATCGCATGGTTGATCGTGTCGATCGGCTTCGGGTTCTACGTGCAGGTCGCCGCGACCGGCAACGAGATCGTCGGCGCAGCGGGCGCGGCGCTGCTCGCGCTGACGTGGTTGTGGCTGGCCTGTCTCGTGTTCCTGATCGGCGCCGAGCTGAACGAGATCCTCGCGTCGCGCGCCGGAGTGGTCGAGGCGCCGCGGGCCATCGCGGTCGGACTTCCCGACCGGATCACCGGCCGGTTCCGCCGCAGGGAGCCCTGACCGAACCGGCCCCCCTCGCCCTAGCCTCGTCGTCGTCATGACCGTCCTCACGTTCGTCCTGCTGATCGCCGGCATCGTGGGTCTCGTCATCGGGGCGGAGGGCCTCGTCCGCGGCGCAGCGCGGATCGCCGCGCGGACCGGGCTGTCGAGCGTCGTGATCGGGTTGACCGTCGTGGCGTTCGGCACGAGCGCGCCGGAACTCGCCGTGAGCGTCGGCGACGTGATCCGCGGCGGCGACGAAGCGGGTGCGATCGCCCTGGGCAACGTCGTCGGCTCGAACATCGCAAACGTGCTGCTCGCGCTCGGCCTGGCTGCCGCGCTCGGCGGTGCACTCGTCGTCGCCCCGCGCATCACCCGGATCGACGTCCCGATCATGATCGGCGTGTCGGTGCTCGTGCTCTTCATGGCCCTCGACGAGCGCATCGGCCGTACCGAGGGCGCGGTCCTCGCGAGCGCGCTCATCGTGTACATCGTGTGGACCGTCATCGCGGCGCGTCGCGGGGAGCTTCCCGCGGTCGCGGACGAGCTCGGCGACGTGCTCGCGCCCGAGACACTCGCGCGCATGTCGGTGTGGTCCGACATCGGCTTCGTCATCGGCGGCCTGCTGCTGCTCGTCGCCGGATCGCAGGCGCTCGTCGAGGCGGCGAGCGACATCGCGACCGACCTCGGTGTCAGCGACCTGGTGATCGGTCTGACCGTCGTCGCCATCGGAACGTCGCTGCCCGAAGTCGCGACGTCGGTGCTCGCAGCAGTGCGCGGCGAGCGCGACCTCGCGGTCGGCAACGCGATCGGCTCGAACCTGTTCAACCTGCTCGCGGTGCTCGGCATCACCTCGCTCGTCGCGCCCAACTCGATCCCGGTGCCGCAGAGCGCGATCCAGGTCGACCTCCCCGTGATGATCGTGGTCGCGGTGGCGTGTCTGCCGATCTTCACCAACGGTCACGTGCTGCAACGGTGGGAGGGCGCATCGTTCTTCGTGTTCTACGCCGCCTACATCACCTGGCTGATCCTGGACGCCTCGGAACACAGCGTCCGCGACGACTACGGCGCCGTGATGCTGTTCTTCGTGGTGCCGCTGACCGCGATCACGCTCGCCGTCATCGGGTACCGCTCGCGCCCGGGCGCTCGGGCCCGTACGACCGAGAGCTGACGCCTCAGGGCGCAGGCGGCACCGTCGGGCGGGCGGCCAGTGCCGCCCCGACGATCCCGCTGTTGTTGGCCATGTGCGCGGCGACGATCTCGGTCTCGATGTCGATCTTCGGGAGCCACTTGTCGGGCTTCTTGCTCGCCCCTCCACCGACGATGAACAGGTCGGGCGAGAACAGTGCCTCGACGTGGCGGAGGTAGCGCTCGACCCGTCCCGCCCACTCCTGCCAGCTGAGCGATTCGCGTTCGCGGGCCTTCGCGGAGGCTCGCTGCTCGGCGTCGAACCCGTCGAGTTCGAGATGGCCGAGTTCGGTGTTCGGGACGAGGACACCATCGATGAACAAACCCGAGCCGATGCCCGTGCCGAACGTGAGCATCATCACGACCCCACGCCGGCCCCGACCAGCCCCGAATGTCATCTCCGCGATTCCGGCGGCGTCGGCGTCGTTGAGCATGTGCACGTCACACCCGGTCGTCGTCGTGAACAGCGCGTCCGCATCGACGTCGATCCACGACGCGTCGATGTTCGCCGCGGAGCCCACGACGCCGTGGCGGACGACAGCCGGGAAGGCGACGCCGAGCGGGCCGGTCCACTCGTGGACGCCGATCAGCTCGCGGACGACGAGCGCCATCGCGTCGGGCGTCGCCGGTTGCGGGGTGTCGATGCGGTGCCGCTTCGACATCAGCTTGCCGGTCGTCAGGTCGACGGTCGCCGCCTTCATCCCGCTGCCACCGATGTCGATGCCGAACCCGAGGTCGTCAGTCACGCCACCGGACCGTAGCGAGATCGGCGACGCCCGCCACGATTCCCATCACCGCTGCGAACCCGACGTCAGCAGCGCACCCCGCAGCGTTGCGCGGGCTGCAGCCGCGACGTCGGGCCACCGATCGACCCGGACGCGACAGTGCGCCACGCCGCGAACTCCGACGTGTTCCCGGCGCCGTCCGTCGTGGTGGCGGTGACCCGTTGACCGGTGACCACGACCAACGGGTCGCTGGCCGATGTGCGCAGGTGGACCGTGGCACTGCCGCCCGCGGTCGCTGTCGCCTCTGCGAGGAACGTCCGACCCGGGAGGTGCGTGCCCGAGCCACCCTGATCCGTCACGAACAGCTCGATGCGGCACCCGGCGCACGTCGAGACCGAGACGCGATCGACGGTTGCTGTGGTGATCGCCGGCGCAGCGACACCGCCCTGGAGGTCCGGGTCGAGTTCACCGGGCGTGTCGTTGATCGCGCCGATCGGCGCGATGTCGATGCCGAAGCCGTCCACGTCGAAGATCGAGTTGCGGCGCAACGTGTTGCCGAACGTCGGGATGTCCGGGTTCGAGGACAGGTTGGTGTAGTCGTTGTCCGGTCGCACCTGGATGCCGTCGCCACCTCCGGCGATCGTGTTCTGCTCCACCAGGTTGTCGAACGCGCCCGCCTCGATCAGCACGGCCCAGAGCGTGTTCGCCGTCGACGGCGCGGTCGTGCCGTTCGGCAGCAGCCCGATGCGGTTCCCGCGCACGACGTTGTCGTGCGCGGCCTTCCAGATCATCACCCCTGCCGCCGAGCCGACGATCGTGTTCGCCTCGACGATGTTCCCGCTGACGTCTGGCTGACACGACGACACGGTCGGGCACGTCGCCCTGCCCTCGATGTTCACCCCGAATTCGCGATTGCGGTACGTCGACGCACCGCTCTGGCCGGT
This sequence comes from Ilumatobacteraceae bacterium, assembly GCA_024644465.1. GTDB lineage: Bacteria > Actinomycetota > Acidimicrobiia > Acidimicrobiales > Ilumatobacteraceae > Ilumatobacter_A. Next base: position 13,265 of record JAHEKY010000013.1, read on the forward strand.
CAGATCCGTCCCGATGAGGTTGCCGACGACGACGTTGCCGGTGGTCGTCCCGCCGGTGCGGTCGTGTGAGATCTCGACGGCTGACAGTTCGTTGCCCGACAGCACGTTGCGGTTGGCGCTCGTCGAGCCGCCGATGACGTTGTGCGACGCGTTGTAGTTGATGTCGATCCCGTGGCCCCAGTTCCGCAGGCGGGAGCCGTGCGGGGACAGCCCGATCACGTTGTTGCGGATCGTGTTGGCATCCGTGCCCGGGTCGAAGATGCCGATGCCGCGGTCGCCGTTGCCGGAGATCACGTTGCGGTTGGCCGGGCCCGACCTGCCGATGCGGTTGTTCGACGCGCCGCGCTCGAGGTGGACGCCGGTGCTGTTGATCGTGCGCGTCGACTGACCGAACGTCCCGGCCGCATCGGTCCCGATGAAGTTGCCGACGATCTCGTTGCCACTCGCGCCGGCGCCCCACAGCCGCACGGTGCGTTGGAAGTCGAACAACGCGAGCCCGCGCACCACGTTGTTGGCCGACTGCATGTACAGCCCGTCGATGCCGGACGGGCCGGTGCCCTGCAGCTCGATCATGATCACCGCGTTCGAACCGTGCGCTGCGGTGTTGACGACGGATCCCGGTTCGGTGTAGCCGTCGATCGTCAGGCCCGCCGGGTCGACGATGATCGGGTAATCGGACGCGGGCCGCAACCGGTGTGGCCCGGCGCCGGGGATCGAGAACTCGATGCGGTCGTGACCGGGGGACGCGTTCGCCTGGGCGAGCGCGGCGCGCAGCGTGCATTTCGACGACCCCGCGACGCGGCAGACCCCGTCGCCGGCCGACGCGTCCGGCTGGTCACCGGTCGAGTCGACGACGAACGTCCCCGCCGCGACGGCAGGGCGGGGGCCGCCGGGGCCGGGTGCGACGAGCGCGGCGACGGCGAACGAGGCCGCGAGCCATGCGGTGCGGCGCACGCCGACCGGGCACCGCCGAGAGGACGCAGCCCCTCCGTGCCGTCCGCCAACGAGCATTCACCCGAGGCTACTCGCAGCGCTTCCGCGCGGCGCCTCGGACCACCCGCCGCATGCCGCTGCCGCTCCGATCAGCCGCGTTGGCGACGCGCCTCGGACCAGGTGAGCCCCTGCTCCAGGTTGGGCTCGCGGGGCAGTCCGAGCACGTGTTCCGCCACGATGTTGCGCTGCACTGCGAACGTGCCGCCGCCCAGCGTGAGCGCGGGGTGGAACAGGTAGCCGTAGTGCCAGACCGGGTCGACGTCGGGGAACTGATGGTCGTCGCGGTGCGCGAAGTTGTTCTCCGTCGGACCGGCGCGCATCGCCGCCGGGACCTCTCCGCGCGGGCCCGACCCGTCGAGCATCCCGTCCGTGCCGGCGAGCGCCTTGGCCAGCGAGAGCACGTGCTGGCCGTGGTCGTCGGCCATGATCTTCTGGATCGAGGCTTCGGGACCCGGCGTTCTGCCGTTCAGCGTCGCCGACAAGCTCCGCATCCGGTTGAGCCGCAGCAGCTCCGCCTCGATGTGGACCCGCGCCGCCCGGTCGCGCAGCACGGGGTCGGCGACACCACCGGTGCCGCGGATCTGGTCGAGCAACTGCTCCGCGGACGGGCCGACACCCCACATCGAGCCGGCCGACGACAGCGAGACGCGCTCGTTCGACAGCGTGACCTTCGCCAGCCGCCATCCGTCGCCCTCCTCGCCGACGCGCAGCGACGCCGGGATCCGGACGTTGTCGAAGAACACCTGGTTGAACGAATGGGCCGTCGTCATGTCGACGATCGGGCTCATCGACAGCCCCGGTGAATCCATCGGGCAGATGAAGTACGAGATGCCCTTGTGCTTCGGCTGGTCCGGGTCGGTCCGTGCGATCAGGATGCCGAACTGCGCGTGGTGGGCACCGCTCGACCAGATCTTCGAGCCGTTCACGACGTACTCGTCGCCATCGCGCACCGCGGTCGTGGCGAGGTTCGCCAGGTCGCTGCCCGCCTCGGTCTCGGAGAACAGCTGGCACCAGAACTCCTCGCCGCTGAAGATCTTCGGCAGGTACCGTTCGTGCTGTTCCGGTGTTCCTGCCATGAGGATCGTCGGTGCGGCCCAGCCGATGCCGATCTGGTTGCTCGGACGCCGGATGCCGGCGTCGGCGAGCTCGTCGTCGATCACCAGTTGCTCGATCGGGTCCGCATCGAGACCCCACGGTGCCGGCCAGTGCGGGACGACGTAGCCGGCCTCCGCCAGCTCCTTGCCGGTCGGGTCGGGATGCTCGGCGATCCACTCGCGCACCGCCTTGCGGCTCGGGTGGTCGGCGGCGGGGAGGTCGAAATCCATCGGACCGATTCTTGCCGATGGTCCGGCCGCGCGCAGACTCGGGCGATGCGCGGTCAGTCGCCCTCGGCGGCGAACATCCGGTACGAACCGACGAGCTCGGCCGGCTGTGCATTCGGTGTCTCCCCGGGCACGCAGCGCTCCGCGATGCCGGCCTGGAACTCGCCGAATGCGGCGGTCGCAGCGAGCGGGTTGTCCTCACCTTCGACATCGGCGATGTGGACGAACGTGCCGTCCGCGAGCCGGAACGTGGCGTACCGGAGACCGCCGGGATCGGTGGCGGCGAGTTCGGCGAACACCGCCTCGACGAGTCGCTGGTTCTCGTCGGCGGCCTCGGGCTGCGGGCGGTAGCGGACGACGATCGGGCTCATGGGCTCCTCCCGGCGTCAGACACGAGTCGGACACCTGTGCGTGGTGGGGCGACGGTAGCACCGCCCGGGTCGGGGTTCAGCCGGTCGGGAGGCCGGCGGAGGCGACGTGGTCGTAGTCGTCGTCGATCAGCACGACGTCGCGGCCCGCTCGATCGAGCAGCGATGCGGCGACACTCGCCCGGTATCCGCTTGCGCAGTGGACGTGAACCTCACCGCCCGGGATGTCGCCGAGGCGGTCGGTCAGCTCGTGCAGCGGCACGTTGGACGCGCCCGCGATGTGACCGTCAGAATGCTCGCCGGCGAGCCGGACGTCCAGGATCGGGGGGAGGTCATCGGGGTCGAGGTCGGCGAATTGCACGATCGGATAGCTGCGCCGCTCGGCGTCGGGCAGCCAGGTGTCCGGCGTGCCGGTCGCGGCGCCGGCGACCCGGTCGATTCCGACGCGCACGAGCTGACGTTGGGCGGCGGCGATCGACTCGGGTTCGTCGGCGAGCAGCGTCACCGGCATCCCCCACGGCACGAGCCACGCCAGGTAGGTCGAGAAGCCGTCGGCGAGTTCGATGCCGATCGTGCCGGCGACGTGGCCCGACGCGAAGTCGCGTCGCGGCCGCAGGTCGACCACCCACTCACCCCGATGGATGCGGCGGGCCAGCTCGACCGGGTCGACGGCGGCGGGCGGCGAGAGATCGACCGCGACACCCCCCGCCCGGTTCAGCGGGCCCATGTGGGCGTAGTAGCGCGGGTAGTCGTCGAGCCCGGCCAGCAGTTGCTCGACGAAATCGTCCTCGGTCGGCGCCGTGAGTGCGACGTTCACCTTCCGTTCGGTCGCGAGCGTCCCGTCGCTGTCGTCGTCGCTGGATGCCGACGAGCAGAAGCTGCCGAAGCCGTGCGTCGGATGGATGATCGCGGCGTCGGGCAGCCGGTCGGCCAACGCGTGGGCCGACCGGTACTGGGCGCGGGTCAACTCCTCGGTGCGTTCCGGGGACACGAGGTCCGTCCGGCCGACCGAGCCGAGCAGCAGCGACCCACCCGTGAACACCGCGGGCGTCGCGCCGTCGGCGGTGACGATGAACGCGAGGTGGTGGGCCGTGTGGCCCGGTGTGTGCACGACGTCGAGCCGGAGCGCGCCGATCTGGACGGTCTCACCGTCGCCCACCGGCCGATGGTCGAACGCCAACGACTCGGCACCGGCGTGCAGGTACGTCGCGCCGGTCACCCGCGCGAGTGTCAGGCCGCCGGAGACGTAGTCGTTGTGGAGGTGGGTCTCGGCGACGTGGGTGATCTTCACGCCGTGCTCGTCGGCACATGCGATCACCCGATCGATGTCACGCTGGGGGTCGACGACGACCGCCACGTCGCCATCGTGCACGAGGTAGGTGCGGTCGCCGAGCGACGCCGTCTCGATCGTCTCGACATGGATGCCCATGGCGCTCGTGTACCCGCCCGCCGGGCCCGCGAAACCCCAGGTGGCGAGATCCGCAGACGGGTCGTCTACCGGGCGACCCGGATCGATCTGCGCCAGGCGCTGAAGCTGGTGATCGGGCCGTCCGACGGCTTCGCCAGCCATGGCCAAGGGTGGACCTCGGCGGGCACGATCGCTTCGGCCCGGGTGCGGAAGCCGGGTACCGGTGCGAACGTGACCGCCACGTTGCGCACCGTCAGTTCGCGGACGGGATCGCCCAGGACGATCGCGAGATCGCGCGTCTCGCCGAGCTCGGCGAGCGTCTCGGTGAGGAACACGAGGCGCTTCGAGCTGAGCCGGAGCCGATCGAGCAGCGGTTCGTCGAACACGAAGACGACCGGCAGTTCGGGATGCGCGACGAGCGCCGGATCGGCGTGGCCGAGCGATTCGGCAGTGAGCCACACGAGGTCGGGGACCCGGTTCGTCAGGACATGGCTCGGACCGACCGTCCACCGACCGTGGGGATCGGTACGCAGCTCGACCGGTTCGTCGACCGGCGACAGGGGCGGATTGTCCGGCCAGTCCTCGATCGGGCACCAGCGTTCGAGGTCGCACATCGCGCACAGTGCGCCGGCGCGCCGTTCCACCTGGTAGCGGCTGAACCCGTAGTGCTTGTCGGACCCGACGCCGGTGGTCCACTGCCATCCGAGACGGTTGGCCGCTCGCGACCCGTCGAGCAGATGCCGGAAGAACTCGTCCTCGCCGTCGCGCCACCGCCGGCCCTCGCGCACGGCCCACTGGCTGGCGAGCCACATCCTGGCCTGGTTGACCACCCAGCCGTCGCGGTGGAGTTCACCGACATTGGCCGTGACGCACGCCATCTCGGTGTTCCAGCCGGCGTCCGACGTCGCGGTCGGCGGGAGTTCGTTGTGGACACCGTCGCGCGTCTTCGTGCCGAGGCGGGCGTACCAGTGGCGAGCGAACTCCTGCCACAGCAGTTCCTCGCGGAACCGCTTGACGTCGGGCTCGGGACCCGCGGCGACGTGACGCCACACGGCGCGCAGTGGCAACAGCCCATGGCGGATGTACGGCGACAGCCCCGAGGCGCCGCGCCGCGAGCGCGGGAGGACGTCGCTGCGATGACGGGCGTAGCCGTCGACGTCGAACCCGGTCAGCGCGGCGTCGGCGGCACGCTGTCCGCCGCGGAATTCCGGTGAACCCGCGACCTCGTCACACACGAGGTGGCCGAGGTGCGCCGTGACGAACGCCTCGGCGGCGTCGCGCCCCATCGACGGGACCGGGAGGACTTCCATGCCGGGACCGACCGTAGGTCGGCCGCCGGGGTGGCCGCCAGCCGGCTCACACGTACTGCCAGCCGAAGCGGCCCTTGACGCACAGGTGGCCGTGGGTGACCTCGTGGTCGGCCGGCGACGTGACCTTGACGATCCGGTTGTCCTGCACGTGGAGCTCCAGGTTGCAGCCGACGCCGCAGTACGAGCACACCGTCCGCGTGACCGTCTGCTCGTCCTGGCGCCACTCCCCCGCCGCGCGCAGGTCGAACTCGGTCTTGAACTGCAACGCGTTCGTCGGGCAGACGCCGATGCAGTTGCCGCAGTAGACGCACGCCGAGTCCGGCAGCGTCACGTCGAACTCGGTCGAGATCCGGTTGCCCATGCCGCGACCGGACATCGCGATCGCGAACGTGAACTGCGCCTCCTCGCCGCACGCGTCGACGCACTTGTAGCAGAGGACGCACTTGTCGTAGTCACGGATGTACAGGTCGTCCTGCACCTTCACCGGCTCGCTGATCGTCTCGCCGCCCTCGACGTATCGCGTCGCGTCGGCGCCGTACTCGTCGGACCATGCGTTGATCTCCGGCGCCTGGCTGAGGTCGGTGGTCGACCCCAGGAACTCGAGCACCATCCGCCGACTGTGCCGGACCCGCTCGGAGTCGGTGCTGATCACCATCCCGTCCTCGGCCGGACGGGAACACGACGGCACCAACGTGCGGTTGCCGTCGACCTCGACGACGCACACGCGACACGCGTTGACCGGCGTGAGGTTCTCGGCGTAGCAGATCGTCGGCGTGTCGACGCCGTGGGCGGAGCACGCGTCGAGGACGGTCGCGCCGGCGGCGACGACGACCTCGTCACCGTCGATTCGCACGCTGACCTGCGTGACGGTCTCCGGGTTGCTCATGAGCGGGCTCCGATCAGTCCGAGCTGGATCGCCGACCGGACGGCACCGGCGGCGGTGTGGCCGAGGCCGCAGATCGACGCGTCCGCCATCGCGCTCGCCATGTCGTCGATCAGGAGGTTCCGCTCGTCGGACAGCGAGCCCCGCGCGCGCATCTCGACGAGCACCTCGTGCTGGCGGGTGGTCCCGACGCGGCACGGCACACACTGCCCGCACGACTCGTTGCGGAAGAACTCGGCGATGCGGATCACGAGCGCGGTGAAGTCGACCGTGTCGTCGAAGAGCGTGACGACGCCGGAACCGAGTGTCGTCCCCGCGGCGGCCGTGTCCTCGGCGGTGAGGCGGAGGTCGAGTTGATCCGGGCCGACGAATCCACCGGCTGCGCCACCCATCAGGATCGCCTTCGTCGTGCCCGTCGCGCCGCCGGCTGTCTCGATCAGCTCGCCCAGCGTCGTCCCCATCGGCACCTCGTACACCCCGGGCTGCGCGACGTGACCCGACAGGCAGAACAGGCGGGTGCCCGGCGACTTCTCGGTGCCGGCGAACCGGTATGCGTCAGCGCCCGAGAGCACGATGAACGACGCGTTGAGCAGCGTCTCCGGGTTGTTGATCACCGTCGGGTCGCCGAACAGCCCGTGCGTCGACGGGAACGGCGGCTTGTTGCGTGGCTCGCCGCGGTATCCCTCGATCGACTCCATCAGGGCGGTCTCTTCGCCGCAGATGTACGCGCCGGCGCCGCGGCGGATCTCGATGTCGAAGCGCTTGCCGGAGCCCATCACGTCGTCGCCGAGCAAGCCGGCGGTGCGGGCCTGCTCGACCGCGCCCGCGAGCCGTGCGGTCGCGAGCGGGTACTCGCCACGGATGTAGATCCATCCCTGCTCCGCGCCGACGGTCAGGCCGGCGAGCGTGAGCCCCTCGACGACCGCGAACGGGTCCTGCTCCATGACGACCCGGTCCTTGAACGTGCCGGGCTCGGATTCGTCGCAGTTCGCGATCACGTGCTTGCGTGAAGCGTGCTCGTCGGCGACGCCGCGCCACTTGATCGCCGTCGGGAACGCGGCGCCGCCGCGCCCGGTCAGCCCGGCGGCGCGGATCTCCGCGATCACCGCGTCCGGCCCGATCGCGAGCGCCTTCTCGGTCGCCGCGTACCCGCCGTGCTCGCGATACGACGCGAGCGACGTCGGGTCGACGACGCCGACGCGTTGCAGCAGGCGGAGGTCGGCCGAGCCGTGCTGCGGGACCCGATACGAACCCGGCGCGTCGATCGTCGACGCGTCGGCCGGCACGTGATCCGGCTCGCCGCGACCCTGCACGAACTGTGCCGGCGCTCGCTCGCACTGGCCGAGGCACGGGCCACGGTGGACCCGTTTCCCGTCCGCTTCGAGCGACTGGGCGAACGCCTCGGCGCCGGCGATGTGGCACGACGTGTCCATGCACACGTGGACGACCGACTCGTCGTGGCCGGGGTCGTCGGTGCGGAACAGCTCGTAGAACGTCGCCACGCCGTACGCTTCCGCCGGCGGCACCTGGAGTACGCCGCAGACGTGGTTGAGGCCGCCGGGGCTGATCCAGCCGGTCTCGGCCTGGAGTGCGTGCAGCGCCGGCAGCAGCAGGTTGCGCCGCGCCTTGCGGCGCGCCATGCCGCCGCGCACGAGCCGATCGGTCTCGTGGACGACGACGGTCGCATCGTCGTCGAGAACCGCCGCCACCGCAGCCCGTTCCGCTTCGGTCGAGTCGTCGACGGTGAGGTGCAGGTCCGCCATGGCTCAGTTCGCCGCCGCGCCGAGCTTGTCGATGCGGATCGACGCGGCCTTGAACTCCGACGTGCCCGATTTCCTGTCCCACGCGTCGTTCGTCAGCAGGTTGATGTCGACGAGGTCCGGGAAGTGGAATGTGGTGAACGTGAGCCCGACCGGGATGTCCGGCTGGAGACGCACCGCCATCTCGACCGTGCCGCGCGGTGACGACACCCTGACGCGTTCGCCGTCGACGATGCCGAGCGCACTGGCATCCGCGGGGTTGATGTCGAGCGCCTCGCCGTAGCGGATCGGCGACGTGTACCCGTTCGACTGGACGCCGGTGTTGTAGGAGTCGAGTGACCGGCCAGTGGTCAGCCGCAACGGAAACTGCTCGGTCAGCGCTTCGGCCGGCCCGATGTGCTCGACGACCGAGAACGGCGCCGGGCCGTGGCCGCCCAGGTCGTCCTCCCAGAGCCACCCGTGGAGGAACGGGCTCCCAGGGTGGTCGAGATCCGGGCACGGCCACTGCAGTCCGCCCTCGGACTCCAGGCGCGCGTACGACATCCCGGCGTGCAGCGGCGACAGCGACCGCAACTCGTCCCACAGTTTCTCCGGGACCGGCACGCCGCCTTCGTCGCCGCAGTCGCCGACGATGTCGACGCCCATCCGGCGCGCGAGTTCGGCGAGGATGTCGACGTCGTGCCGTGCCTCGCCCGGCGGCGCCACGGCGGGGCGCGTGAGCTGGACTCGCCGTTCACTGCTCGTGACGGTGCCGTCGGACTCGGCCCATGCGACCGATGCCGGGAACACGACGTCCGCGAGTTCGGCGGTGCGGGTCATGAAGATGTCTTGCACGATCAGGGTGTCCAGGCCGGCGAGCAGTTTCCGGGCGTGCTGGATGTCCGCCTCGGAGTCGGCCGGGTTCTCGCCCAGCACGTAGGCCGCGGTCAGCTCGCCGCGCCCCATCGCCTCGAACATCAGCGTGAGGTGCAACCCCGGCGTCGGGTTCAGCGCGGTCCCGTACACCGCTTCGAACTTGCCCCGATCCTCGTCGTCGTCGATGTCCTGGAAGCCGGGCAGCTTGTTGGGCAACGCGCCCATGTCGCCGCCGCCCTGCACGTTGTTCTGCCCGCGCAGCGGCACGAGCCCGGAGCCCCAGTGTCCGACGTGGCCGGTGAGCAGTGCGAGGTTGCACAGCGCGAGCACGTTGTCGACCGCGTGGTGGTGCTCGGTGATGCCGAGCGTCCACAGGATCTGCGCCTTGTCGGCGGCTGCGTACACATGCGCCATCTCGCGGATCGCGTCGGCGGGCACCCCGGTGATCTCGGCGGTCCGTTCGAGCGTGTAGGGCTCGACCGACGCCTTGAACTCGTCGTAGCCCGTCGTCGAGTGGTCGATGAAGGCTTGGTTGACGAGGCCGGCGTGGATGATCTCGCGGGCGACGCCGTTGGCGAGCGCGACATCGGTGCCGACGTCGATGCCCAGCCAGACGTCGGCGAACTTGGACGACGACGTCCGCCGCGGGTCGACGCAGTACATCGTCGCGCCGTTGTCGAGGCCCTTCATCAGGTGATGGAAGAAGATCGGGTGCGCCTCGCGGGCGTTCGAACCCCACAGCAGGACGACGTCGACCTCCTCGATCTCGCGGTAGGAGACCGTGCCGCCCCCTGCTCCGAACACTGTCGCCAGACCGACGACCGAGGGAGCGTGTCAAGTTCGGTTGCAGGAGTCGATGTTGTTCGAGCCGATCACCGCACGCGCGAACTTCTGCGCGAAGTAGTTCACCTCGTTCGTCGCCTTCGAGCAGGAGAACATCCCGAATGCGTTCGGCTGGTCACCCGACGCGATCGCATCGCGGGCGGCGCGCAGCCCGTCGGCTGCCCGGTCGAGCGCGGCGTCCCACGTTGCGGGCTGCAGTTCGCCGTCGATCCGGACATATGGCGTCGTCAGCCGCTCCAGCGCACCGGGCGGGCGGTTCTTCTTCGTTCGTCGCTGCATCACACCCTCGTCCGTGTCGTTCTGCTGTCGGTGTTTCGGCCCTGATGTTAGGTCGTCGCCGGCGCGCGGATGACCCGCTGTCTCGTCGACCGCTGTTCTACATCATGGAACAGTTCCACATGTCGGAACAAACGATGCGCACGGATCGGGGGCTCACCGGCGACCCGTGCCGACGGCCTGGTGCACCGCGAAACAACCCGGGAACCGTTCCGATCGCCGGCGCGCGCTCGGTAGCCTCGTTGGCCGTGGAGGACGCCCGTGGAGCCCAGCAGCCGCACCGCGCGGCGGCCCGGTCGCACTCCCCCGAGTCCACCGGCGGGTCATTCCGGCCGGAACCCGCGTGGCGGTCGAAGCCCGTCGCCCAGCGCCGCCACGAGTTCGCACTCGGCCTCGCCGTCGTCGGCGTCCTCGCCGCCGCGACGATCGGGGTCGTGCTGACCGCCGACGGTCCTGGTTCGGACACCGTCGTCGATGCCGCTCCGGCCCCGACGACGCTGCCACCGTTCGACGTCGAGTTCGAGCTCACCGGCCTGCCGGATCTCGCTGTGGCGGATCCCGCCCAGAACGCCGCCGAACCGTCGACCCCGATCGAGCAGGAACGCACCGACGGGGGCTGCACGATCGGCGCGTTGTCGCTCCACCTCGGGGCCTCGGGTGAGGGCGTCGAATGCCTGCAGATCGCGCTCGCCGACGAGGGGCACTACGAGGGTGCAGTCGACGGCGACTTCGCCGACTCCACGCTGCGCGCCGTGATGGACTACCAGATCGCCGAGGGGTTGTTCGTCGATGGCGTCGTCGGCCGTGAGAGCGCCATTGCGCTCGACATCTGGCCGGACGAGGCGTCGCTCGTCGTGCGGACACCGCCGCCTTCACCCGGTGCGAAAGATCTCTGGGGTGTCGAGCTGTCGCCGGTGGCGTCCGCCGGCGACGACGCCCCGCCGCTGCCGCCCGACTCCGGCACCGGCCGACGCGTCGTGTACGACCGTGCCGGCCAGCGGGTGTGGGCCGTGCGCGAAGACGGCTTGATCCTGCGCTCGTGGCTCGTGTCGGGTTCGACGTACAGCAACGAGCAGCCGGGCACGCACGAGGTGTACAGCCGGTCGGACATGTCGACGGCGTGGAACGGCAAGGCGTACCTGCCGCAGATGATCCGCTGGCTGAAGACCGACATCGGCGCGATCGGGTTCCACGCGATCCCGCTGCACGTGGAAGACGAGTCGCCGTATCAGACGACCGACGAGCTCGGCACCCGCCTGTCCGGCGGCTGCCAGCGCCAGCACAACCTCGACGCCGCGTTCCTGTGGGCGTTCGCCACGATCGGCACGCCCGTCGTCGTCACCTGAGTGTCACATCTGGTGCCTGGCACCAGATGTGACGAACGACGGACTCCGGCTCAGCCGCCGAAGATCTGGTCGGAGGTGTCACCCCACACCACGTCGGTGCCTTCGTGGCCGGTCCTGATCAACCAGATCGTCGCGAGCACCGCGAGCAGCGCGGCGAGTGCCGCCAGGCCATACCTGACCGCCGGGATCGGTTCGCCGGCGTTGGCCGCGGCACCTGCGCTCGTCGGCGTGTTCCGCCGCTGGAAGAACTCGTAACCGACGAGCGCGGTGTACGCGACGAACCACAGCAGCGTCAGGACGAAGGTCGTGTTTGCGAGATCCTCGTGGCGATCGACGCGCCCGGACTGCAGCGCCGCCTCGAACGCCTCGCCCGAGTTCTTCGCGAGGAACAGCATCGCGACGACCGCGAACAGCACGCCGACCATCCACCAGTTGGTGCGGGTACGCCACGCGGGACGCACGGCCAGCACCACGGTTGCGAGCGCGGCGATCGGCAGCAGCACGATCGGCGCGTGGACGATCAGCGAATGGGCGGGCAGCCCGAAGAGTGTCTCCATCAGATCCCCTTGACTCGGTCGGCGAGATGCCGATGGTCGCGACAGTACCGCTCGGCCCCGCCTCTCGACCGCCGCGGTCAGGCCTCGAGCCGGGCCCCCAGCTCGCGCAGCGCCGCGAGGTCGACGTCCGCGGGCACCGTGACGAGGCGGCGATCGACCGTGCCGAGGTCGCCGGCGGCACCTCCGCTCGGGTGCTCGACGTCGAAGTGGTCGTCGAGGACGCTGACCTCGAAGTCGGCGGCGACGTCGGCCGCAGCGATCGCCGCCAATTGCTCTCCGAGCGCCCGGGTCCTGCGGATGTTGACGCCGTCGGCGAGGTCGATCGCGATCTCGATCGTCGGCCAGGCGGACGCGCCGACGATCAGGTGCGGCGCCGGGGCCGCGTCGATGACGCCGCTGATGCCGGTGTCGTTCGCATCACCGGACCAGATCGCCCGCAAGTCGCGGATGTAGCGGCGCAGCAGCGTTCGCCGCCCGCGCGCGTCGGCGAGCTCGGTGCCGATCATCTCGTGTTCCACCGCGAAGCGCGACCCGGGAGCGGCGCCGGAACCGACGCCGACGCGGACGCGGTCGGGCGCCAGGGACTGGACCGAATTGACCGCTGACGCCAGCTGCGCGGGGTGCCGGTTCATCATGTTCGCCACGAGCAGACCGAGCTCGACGCGTTCGGTCACCGACGCGAGCGCACCCATCAGGACGAACGGGTCCCGCGACCAGGGCGCCCCGAGGACGGCGCCACTGAAGTGGTCGTTCACCCACAGCGCACCGAACCCCGCCTCGTCGGCGACGCGGGCGATGTCGAGCAGCCGTTGGACGTCGGCGCCGAACGCGTTGAAGACCAGGTCGGTACGCACCCCGCCACCGTACGGCGCGACGCCTTCCTACACTCGCCGGTGATGAGTTCCGCCGCACCGGTCGACGTCGAGCGCTACCTCGAGTGGATCGGCTTCGGCGGTACGCCCCGGTGCGACCTGGCGACACTCGCCGAACTGCAACGGCTCCACATGACGGCCGTCCCGTTCGAGAACCTGGCGATCACGCAGGGAATCCACGTGCCGACCGACGTGGAGCACGCGCTCGACAAGATCGTCGAGCGCGGCCGCGGTGGGTGGTGCTTCGAGCTGAACGGCGCCTTCGGCGCACTGCTCGACGCGCTCGGTTTCCCCGTCATGATGCTCGGCGCTGCGGTCCTGCTCGACGGCCCGAGCACGGTGCTCGAACACCTCACGCTCGAAGTCGCCGTCGAGCAGCCGTATCTCGTCGATGTCGGCTTCGGTGACAGCTTCATCATGCCGTTGGCGCTCAACCGAGCGGGCCCGCAGGACGGCGGGAACGGAACGTACGAGTTGATCGGCAGCCCGCAGGGCACGACGCTGACGAAGCACGTCGACGGCGTGCCGGCGCCCGAGTATCGGTTCAAGCGCGTCGCCCACCGGCTCGACGAGTTCACCGAGATCTCCGACTCGATGCAGACCGATCCCGACAGGCACTGGCGTCGCAAGCCGTTCGCGACACGACTGCTCGACGGCGGGCCGGACCGCGTCACACTGACGCACGACACGCTGAAGGTGATCCGGGACGGCGTGACCGAGTCGCGCCCGATCGGGCCGGACGAGTGGGACGACGAACTCCAGCGCTGGTTCGGATTCGACTACTCGGCGCGCTGACCGTTCGCCCTTCTCGGCTCATGGTCGGGGGCAGAGTTGCCGATGACACGGTGTGATGACGGAACCGACGCCCATCTCCGAATCCGCGCGGCTCGGCCACCTCTATGCGCTCGATCTCCTCGATGGCCCCGCGGACGAGCGGTTCGACAGGATCACTCGAGTTGCCAGTCGAGCGCTGCGAATCCCGATCGCCCTCGTCTCGCTCGTCGACGCCGACCGGCAGTGGTTCTGCTCTGCGCAGGGGCTCAGCGCCACCGAGACACCCCGCGGCGACGCGTTCTGTTCGCACGCGATCGCGGACGACGCGCCGACGATGATCGTCGAGAACGCGCTCGAAGATCCGCGTTTCGCGGAGAACCCGCTCGTTCTGAACGATCCGAACATCCGCTTCTACGCCGGCGCACCGATCGCGTCGCCGGGCGGCCCGCTCGTCGGCACGCTGTGCATCATCGACACGGCGCCACGCAAGCTGCTGCTCGCCGACATCGAGGTGCTCCGCGACCTCGCCGACCTCGTCGAACGCGAGTTGCTGTACACGGGCCTCGCACTGACCGACTCGCTGACCGGTTTGGCGAACCGACGGGCGTTCACCGCGGCGACGAACCGTCTCGTGCCACTGGCGGCACGCCGCTACGAATCCGTGTCGGTGCTGTGCCTCGACCTCGACGGCTTGAAGCTCGTCAACGACGAACACGGCCACGCGGTCGGCGACGAGCTGTTGCGCAGGACCGGGCGGATCATCAGCGAGTCCATCCGCTCGTCGGACCTCGTCGCTCGAGTCGGTGGCGACGAGTTCTTCGCGGTGCTCTACGGCGCGGACGAGAACGTCGCGAGCCGTGTCGTCGCCGACATCTTCGACGCCGTGGCGATCGACAACGCCCGACGTCCAGGAGACCCCGCGCTGTCGATCAGCATCGGCGTCGCGTGTGCCGCCGCCGGCGAGTCGTCCGAGAGCGTCGTGCGTCGAGCGGACGCGGCGATGTACCGGATGAAGCGCGACGACACGCGTCGACGAACCGCCTGATCCCGGCTCCGGCGCTGTCGCATCGGCCGCGGACCGACCAGACTGCACGGATGACGACCGGTCCGCCTCCCGACGAGACGTACGGATTCCGTACTCGTGCGGTCCATGCCGGCGGCCGACCCGACCCGACGACCGGCGCACGGGCGGTGCCGATCTACCAGACGTCGTCCTACGTGTTCGCGGACACCGACGAAGCCGCCAATCTGTTCGCCCTGCAGACGTACGGCAACATCTACAGCCGCATCTCCAACCCGACCGTGGCCTCGTTCGAGGAGCGGATGGCCTCACTCGAGGGCGGTATCGGCGCGATCGGGACGTCGAGCGGCCAGTCGGCGGAGTTCCTGACGCTCGCCGCGCTCGCCGGTGCCGGCGACCATCTCGTCGCGAGCGCGCAGCTGTACGGCGGGACGCGGACGCTGCTGGAGGTGACGCTGGCGCGGTTCGGCGTCGAGACGACGTTCCTCGCCGAACCCGAGCCGGACGTGGTGGCGGCGGCGATCACCGCGCGGACGAAGGCGGTCTACGTCGAGGTCATCGCGAACCCGAGCGGCATGATCCCCGACCTCGCGGGGCTCGCCGATGTCGCTCGCGCGGCGGGCATCCCGCTCGTCGTCGACTCGACGATGGCCACGCCGTACCTCTGTCGGCCGATCGAGCACGGCGCCGACATCGTCGTCCACTCCGTCACGAAGTTCATCGGCGGCCACGGCACCTCGATCGGCGGCGCGATCGTCGAAGCCGGCACGTTCCCGTGGGACAACGGCCACTTCCCGCTGATGACCGAGCCGATCCCGAGCTACGGCGGGCTCAGCTGGTGGGGGAACTTCGCGGAGTACGGCTTCCTCACGCGGGTACGGCTCGAACAGCTGCGCGACGTCGGAGCGACGATGACACCGTTCAACGCGTTCCTGTTCCTGATGGGACTCGAGACGCTGCCGTTGCGGATGCGCCAACACGTGGAGAGCGCGCGGCTCGTCGCGCAGTTCCTGAGCGACCATCCGCTCGTCGACTGGGTCCGGTACAGCGGGCTGCCGGACTCGCCGTGGTACGAACGGTCGCGCCGCTACCTGCCGGAGGGCCCGGGGGCGGTGTTCGCGTTCGGCGTGCGCGGCGGACGCGAGGCCGGCGCGACGTTCATCGAGAGCTGCCGCCTCGCCAGCCATCTCGCGAACATCGGCGACAGCCGCACGCTGATCATCCATCCCGCATCGACGACGCACGCCCAGCTCTCCGACGACGCGCTCGATGCCGGTGGGATCACCGCCGATCTCGTGCGCATCTCGGTCGGTCTGGAGGACGCCGCCGACATCTGCGCCGACCTCGACCAGGCGCTCCACGCAGCGCAGGCGGCCGGCTGATGGCGGCGGTGCTCGCGCGGGCGCAGGACCGGCTGCGGTTGTTGCAGCGGGCGGACACGGTCGCGATCGTGGGGATGTCGGCGAACCCGAGCCGGGCGAGCCACTTCGTCGCGACGTACCTGCTGGGTTCGACCGACTTCGACGTGTCGTTCGTCAACCCGCGCGAGACCGAGATCCTCGGCCGGCGGGTCTACGCGTCGCTCGCCGACCTGCCGACACCGCCGGATGTCGTCGACGTGTTCCGCCGGACCGAAGATCTGGCGGCGGTGACCGACGATGCGATCGCCGCCGGGGCGGGCGCCGTGTGGTTCCAGCTCGGCCTGACCGACGATGATGCGGCGGCGACCGCAGTGGCAGCGGGGCTCGACGTCGTCCAGAACCGCTGCCTCAAGATCGAGCACGCCCGCTTCCGTGGCGGCCTCCACCTCGCCGGCTTCGACACCGGTGTCATCGACAGCCGCCGCACCCGCCTCGTGTGAGTCGAGTTCCGGCCAGGTTCGCCCTATCGTCGGAGCATGGATCAGATCCCGGCGTGGGTGCGTGCGGCTCGTGACAAGTGGGTCAACATCGGCGCCCGCCGTCCGGCGTTCGCCGTCGAGCCGGGCCCGGGACAGGAGTCGGTGTGGGACTACCCGCGGCCACCCGCCGTCGTCCCCGACGGTCGTCTCGTCGAGGTCGTCGCGGACGACGGTGTGATCGCGACGACGACCGGTTCGATCCGCGTGCTCGAGACATCACATCCACCGTCGTTCTATGTCCCGGCCGCGGACGTCATTCCCGGACGGCTCGTCGACGTCCCCGGTTCCTCGTCGCGGTGCGAGTGGAAGGGCCTCGCCGAGTACGTCGCAGTGGCGGGAACGTCAGAGCCGATCGGATGGCGATATCCGGACCCATTCCCGGAGTTCGCGCAACATGCCGGGTGGGTGTCGTTCTACCCCGACCGGGTCAAGTGCATCGTCGACGGCGAGATTGTCCGCGCTCAGGCCGGCGGCTTCTACGGCGGTTGGATCACCGACGAGATCGTCGGCCCGTTCAAGGGCGAGCCCGGCACCGCCGGTTGGTGACCCCGAGCACGCTCGGGGTCAGGCGGCCTGAAGGTCGTAGATCGTCACGGTCGAGTCGGGGTGTGGTGCCGTGCCGCGGGCTCGGCGGCCGCGTGTCCAGTCGACCCAGGTGATCGTGCGTGGTGGTGGCGGTGCCGGCGACTGGGCGGGCGGTGGGTCGGGGTCGGCCCAGACGGGGTCGCGGGCGTTGAGCGGCTTGATCACGGTGCCGTCGGGTTTGATCAGGTGGATGCGGCCGTTGCGGTCGCGTCGGCCGCGGAGACCCTGTTGGTGTTTCCATCGATCGTGGGTGTTGCACGCCGGGCCGCCGTTGCCCTGGTCGGTGCGCCCACCGTGGGCGACCCATTCGTCGATGTGGTCGACGTCGCAGAACTCGGCGGGCACGTCGCAGCCCCGGTGGGCGCAGCGGGTGACGAGGAGTTGCGCGGCGCGGCGGGCGTTGCCGGTGAACAACCGTTGTGTGCGACCGAAGTTGATGACCACGTCGTTCGCGTCGACGATCACCCGGCGGACAGACCCGCGCAACATCGCCTTCACCGCCACATCAGGGTGCACGGCAGTGCCGGTCGAGGTGTGGCACCGGAGCTTCGTCGGATCCACCGGCTGATCGGCCTCAGCGTTGTCGTCGATGTCGATCAGGCCGTGGCGGGCGAGCGCTTCCATCGCCGTTGTCGGGTCGATCACGATGTTCACCACCGGCTCGGGCCGCTTTCCATCGGCAGGCGCGGTCATGGACGCCACGAAGATCTGGTGCAACGCGTCGAACGTGCGCTGCGCCGCGGTGCGCGGCAACGGGTGCGCGAGGTGATCATCACCGTGGAGCCGGCGGCGGGTGTCGCAGTCCCGGTGAAACTCCGTCTCGACGGCCCGCTCGAAGATCGCCTTCATCTCTGTCGCGGCGATCGGGTCACCACCGTGCGCGAGCACGCTCACCGCCCCGTTCGTCACGGTGACCGACGCCGAGCGGTGCTCTTCATGGAACTGCTGGTCGTCGAAGGAACCGTCCGGATCCGCGTGGACGACGAAGTGATCGATCGCGATCTTCAGATCGGCGTACTCGAGCGCCTCAGCCTGCGACGTCAGTAACGAAGCGAACTCGCCGAACCGGGCACCGGCAACCCGATGCAGGAACGCGTCCGCCAACAGGTCTGCTTGGGCGGCACCGACCCGGCTCTCACCGAGCAGGTCACCGATCTCGGGGTGCTGGTCGAGCAGCCGGGACCGCCGCTTGATCCTGCGGGCCTCGGCCGCGGGGCAGTTCAACTGCTGCTTCAGATACCCATTCACGCTGCGGTGGCCGTGATCCTGGAACAGCTGACGCTGTTCGACGACGGCAGTGATCGCGGCGATCTCCATGTCGGCTCCGTCCCGCCGGCGCTTCGCCGACGCGAGACGCCCGTCGAGTGCAGCCGGCGAGAGGCCGGTCAACTCGTCGATCAGGGCTGCGAACATGTGTTTGATTGTAGCAGTATCGACGACCGGGATCTACCCCTTGAACAGGGATGATGCGCGTGCGGCCGAAGGGCGCGTCGTGCTGGCTCCAGAGCCATGTGCGCTCTCGAGTCAGCCGCGAATGCGAGGGCGTCGCGGCCCATCGCCGCCTTCGGCGCTGCGCTTCTCCAGCGCGCGGCGAGCACCTTCTCCGGCCGCCACGGAGCCCTAGAAGAATCGAGAATTCTTTCGCCTCGTACCCGCAGCGCCTTCAGTCGGACCGGAAGCTGAGACACTGGCCCGATGCCAGACGACGGTGCCGCCAGCGATGCCGACCGACATCCCCACAACCACAACCACCACCACCACGGTCACGACCATCACGGCCATGCGAACGACCGGGGGATCAAGGGCGCGCTGCGCTATCTCCGGTGGCTCCCGCAGATGTGGCGGTCGCCGATCAACGATGCCGTCGTCGATCTCGTCGACCCGCGGGCAGGCGAGCGGGTCGTCGACATCGGCGCCGGGCTCGGCGCTGGTGCGATGCGCGCGGCCGCGACCGGCGCCCACGTCATCGCCGTCGAGCCCACCCCGTTCATCCGCCGGGCGCTGCGGATGCGACGCGCCGTCAGCCGGCGTCGCGCCGACGTCGAGGTGGTCGACGGTGGGGCCGAACGGATTCCCGTCGACGATCGGACGATCGACGCGATCTGGGCGGTGAACACGATGCACCACTGGGTCGACGTCGATCGCGGCGTGGCCGAGATCGCGCGCGTCCTTTGCCCGGACGGACGTGTGCTGCTCGTCGACGAGGTGTTCACCGATCCGTCCCACCCCGAGTACGAGCGGTTCGGGGCCGAGCACGGCCCGGAACATCACGGCTTCACGCTCGTCGACGCCGACCAGATGGGTGCGCTGCTTCGAGCGGCCGGCCTCGCCGATGTCGACGCATCGAACTCCGACATCGCCGGCCGCCCGGTGATCCGGGTGACGGCGCGCGGCGCAGCGGCGACCGAGGTGTGAGCCCGGACAGCGATCTGGTTCAGGTTTGCGTCGTACTGGTCCCGACCTGATGGATTTCGATGGCGTTGCCGTCCGGGTCGTCGACGAAGGTCTGACGATCGGGCCCGACGACCACCGGGTCGGCGACGTCGACGCCCTTCGATCGCAACTCCTCGACCGCCGCGTCGAGATCGTCGACGAGGATCGCGAAGTGCTGGCCCATGTTGGGTGGCACCGCAGACTCGATGAGGTGGACCTGCGTGCCACCGAGGTCGATCCACGCGCCGCCGATGGCGAAGTCGGGGCGGTCACTGCGGATGCGGCCACCGAGGACGTCGGTGTAGAACGGGACGCTCGCGTCGGAATCGGAGACGTTGACCGACACGTGGTGAATGGCAATCGGTTCCATGCGCGGACAGTACTGCGCCGGCCGACCCGCCGGGAACGGCGGTATCAGCGGATTCGGCCGACTCCCGGCGTCAGTCCGCCGGCAGGCGGTAGGCGTCGATCGTCGGCTTCAGCGGACGGGCGAACCAGAGCGGGCGGCGCAGGCCGGAGTCGTTGGTGCCCGCCGGGCGGGTCTTCGACAGCCAGTCGAGGTACGCCTCGCGTGACTTGGCGGTGTCGACGACGACGTCGCCGTACTGGTCGCCGGCTTCGGCGGGGGTGACCCGCACTCGCTGGTGCCAACACTGCATGCCCGAGATCGGGTCGGGCTGTACGCAGAACGTCGCGTTCTGGTGCACCCCGGTGTCGTGCCACCAGATTCTCCCGGTGTCCGGGTCGGTCGAGTCGTACGACTTGTTGCCGGACTCGCGGGTCAGCTTCCAGGTCGTGCCGTCCTGCTCGATGTTCGCCTTCCCGGCGGCCCAGGACCGGCCCTGCTCCTCGTCGAGACGCCAGCGGCCCATGTGATGCGACGCCGCGACGACGCCGGGGCGGATGCCCTCGGTGCGCCACGCCTGAATCACGAAGTGACCGATCCGCGTGCTGATGCGGACGAGGCCGCTCTCCTCGATGTGCAGTTTCTCGGCGTCTTCGGGATGGATCCACAGCGGGTGGCGGTGGCTGATCTCGTTGAGCCACTTCGAGTTCGCGGACCTGGTGTGGATCAGCGTCGGGATGCGGAACGTCGGCAGGAGGATGCGCTCGTCGCCCTCGAGGTCGAGATCCTCCCAGTGCACGTGGCTCGGGATCCACGTCGGCGTCGAGTACTCCGGCCAGCCCCATTCCTTGAGCGTCGTCGAGAACAACTCGAGCTTCTTCGACGGCGTCGGGAAGCCCTCCTTGAGCTCACCGTCGATCTCGACCGCCGGCGAGCCGTCGCCGAGCTTCGCGAGTTCGGTCGTGGCGAAACTCTCCTCGGTCCCGTCGAACGTGCCGATCGTGCCCGGTTTGCGGAAGACACCAGATTCGTCCTGCGTGCAGTCCGCCACCGCCGCCGCGTCGACCGGCCGCTCGTACGGCGTGTACGGGTCGCCCGGCACCGCGTATGCCCCGCGGTCGCGCATGAACTCGAGCGGCGTCTGCCCGGCGGCTGCGGCATCGTCGGCGAGACCCGGCACCTCCTCCGCGAAGATGTGTCCGTAGTACTCGTCGACGGAGATCGGCTCGCCAGGACGCTCGTCGGACTCGAACCACTTTCGGATGCCCAGCGAACCGTCGGGGTCGATCCGCCACGACAGGTCGATCCAGAACTCGTTCTCCTCCCACACCTCGCCCGGGTTGTACTCGTGGCTGCGGTGGTCGGGTCCGACCGGCTCGCCATTTCCCTGGGCCGCTCTGATCTCGGCGTAGCGGCGGAACACCGACTGCCGGAAGCCGATCCAGCGGCCGGCGTGCGTCTCGAACGACGCGAGATCGTGGCGCTCGGCGCCGACGCCCATCGGCAGCACGTAGTCGGCGAACCATGACGTCTCCGACCAGGTCGGCGTCAGCGCGACGTGGCAGTTGACCTTGTCGCGGTCCTTGAGCGCTTCCAGCCAGCTGAACCCGTCGGGGTTCGTCCAGATCGGGTTGTACACGCGGCTGAAGTATGTGTCGAGCTTGCCGCGGCCCTCGTGGAGGAAGTGCGGAAGCAGGATCGACATCTCGTGGTACGAGAGCGGGTACTCCTTCGGCCAGCTCAGCTCGTTCCACTTCGTCAGCGGTGGCGCACCCTTCGTCTGATGGGGAACGAACTTGTTCCACCCGTTGCCCGACGTGCCACCCTTGGTCGCGACCGAGCCGGTCAGCACGTTGAGGAAGAACAGGCTGCGCGCGACCTGCCAGCCGCCCAGGTTGCCCGCGCCGGCGGCGCGCCAGTTGTGCGACGCGAACTTCGTCGGATGCTCGCCGATGACCTGCGCGATCTCCCGGATCTGATCGGCGGGGACACCGGTGATGTGCTCGGCACGTTCGGGGGTGTACTCCGCGTAGTGGTCCCGCAGCGCCTCCTCGACCGACTCGAACTCCTGCGGGAGGTGCGGATAGAGCTCCGCGAGGAACGTCTTCCAGTTCACCCAGCGCCGCACGAAATCGCGCTGCCACGTGCCGTTCTCCAGCAGCAGGTGCGCGATCGACAAGCACAGGAAGGCCTCGGTGCCCGGCCACGTCGGCAGCCAATGGTCGGCTTTCGAGCCGGTGTTCGACAGGCGGGGGTCGACGCAGATCACCGTCGCGCCGCTCTGCTGCGCCTCGATGATCCGTTGGGCGTGCGGGTTGAAGTAGTGACCGGCTTCGAGGTGCGACGAGATGAGGAAGATCACCTCGGCGTTGGCGAAGTCGCTCGACGGGCGGTCGTGGCCCATCCAGTTCTGGTAGCCGATGCGAGCGTTCGACGAGCAGATGTTCGTGTGGCTGTTGTGGCCGTCGGTGCCCCACGCCTTGAGGACGCGGTCGGCGTAGCCGTCCTCACCGGGCCGTCCGACGTGGTACATCACCTCGTTGTGGCGGTCCTCCTGGAATGCAGCGCGGATCCGCGCGCCGATCTCGTCGAGCGCCTGGTCCCAGCTGATCCGTTCCCACTGTCCGCTGCCGCGTTCTCCCGTCTGCTTGAGCGGATACAGGACGCGCTCGTTGTCGTAGATCTGGTTGAGCGTCGCCGGGCCCTTCGCGCAGTTGCGGCCTCGGCTGGCCGGATGCTCCGGGTTGCCCTCGATCTTGGCGATCTGACCGGTCTCGTTGTCGAAGTAGGCGACGAGCCCGCACGCCGCTTCACAGTTGAAGCACGTCGTCGGCACGAGCGTGTAGTTGCGCTCGACCTTGTCCGGCCACGCTTTCGCGTCGAGTTCGGTCCAGTCGTGCCACTGCTCGTGTGGCGGATACTTGCGGAGATCGGTCATGTGATGCTCTCTCGTTGCGAGGGTCACGTCTGGTGCCTGGCACCAGACGTGACGGTCAGGACAGGGGGACGGATTGGCCGGCGCGGACGAAGGCGGTCTCGGCGAGCCACATGCCGACGAGCGCTGACGCGCCGGCGGCGGCCACGAGGTACGGGCTGGAGATGTCGGCGGCGAGCGCGACGATGACGGCGACGGCCGGCAGGACGACACCGAGCACGGTTCCGGCCTGGAACCACGTCTTGTGCTCCCCCTTGGTCATCGCGTGCATCGCCAGCTCGACGTGGCGGCTGCCGTGCGAGGCGACTTCGACCGCGGTGAGGAAGCCGACGGCGGCGACCCCGCCGAGCAGCGCCCACTGCACGGCATCCGGCGAGGGGATGTCCATGAACACGTCGAGGATCGCGTATGCGGCTGCGCCCGCGACGACGGCCCGGGCGAGCAGCAGCGGCAGCAGCAGCGGCGTCTGCCACAGGTCTCGTCCCTCGCACTGCGCGAACAGGTACGCCGTGTACCCGGCGGTCGCCGCGCCGAGCAGCGCCGCGGGCAACGCCAGCACCTCGATCATCGACGACGAGTCGATCACGCCGCCGAACCACCACAGGTAGCACACCGCCGCGAACGCGCCGAGCACGTACGCGCCCTTCACGAGCCACGACGACCAGTTCGACCGGGTGATGAGATAGAAGAAACGGCCCGGCTGCTTGAGATCGCCGATCAGGAGCGCGCCCGTCACGGCGAGGAACACGCCGGCGACCATCGGCGGGACGACGCCGACCGCCGCCTGCTCGTCGGCATGGCCGAGCAGCACCATCAGGGCGGCCATCAACATCACGCCGCCGGCGATCGCCTTCGTGACGAGGTAGCCCGACACCATCTTGTTCCACGTCGTCTTGTGCGCCGTCGTGTAGGCGGTGCGTGCGACGATGCCGGCATCGGGGTGACCGTGGTGCGTCAGTTCGGGGGTCCGGCGGTGGTACTCGGTCATGTCCGCCCAGATCAGCCCGTCCGGTTTGATCTGGGTGCGAGTCGGGTCGAGCGACGCCTGGTCCGCACCCCGGTAGTAGACCTTCGGCTTCGTGTTCTGCTCGGGTGACCGGACCGCGACGTCCTCACGGCCGATGATCTTGCCGACCGGATCGTTCGGGTCGTCGTGGTCGACGACCTTGATCGCCTGGGTCGGGCACACCACGACGCACGATGGTTCGAGATCCATCTCGATGCGGTGGTTGCAGAAGTTGCACTTGTTCGCCGTGTTCGTCTCGGGGTTGATGAACAGCGCGTCGTACGGGCACGCGTTCATGCACGACTTGCAGCCGATGCAGTTGTCGTCCTGGAAGTCGACGATGCCGTTGTCCGCTCGGAACAGCGCATTCGTCGGGCAGATCGTCATGCACGGCGCGTCCTCGCACTGGTTGCAGCGCATCACCGAGAAGTGGCGCGACGCATTCGGGAAGCTGCCGGTCTCGATGTACTTGACCCACGTCCGGTTCACGCCGAGCGGCACGTCGTGTTCGCTCTTGCAGGCGATCGTGCAGGCGTGGCACCCGATGCACGCGTCGCTGTCGAGCAGGAAACCGAGGCGGGTCATCGCTGCATCATCTCCGATTTGGCTCTCGTGCTGGGCATCGTGGTCTCCGAACGTAGCGCTGGGACCAGTGTGCCCGCGCGACCGGCCCGGCGGTAGGCCGAATCGTCGCGATGGACATAGATCTGTTCTATGAGTCCTCATAGAACGAATGACTGATCTCGCGTACGATCGTGCGATGCCCCTGCCGTCCGGATTCCCGGAACTCGCCGCCCTCGACCTGTTCCGCTCCGTCGTCGAACTCGGCAGCCTCACCCGCGCCGCAGACGCCCACCGGATCACCCAGCCGTCGGCGAGCAGCCGCATCCGGACACTGGAGGCGCAGCTCGGCCTCACCGTCCTGGAGCGCTCGCCGACCGGATCCCGGCCGACGCCCGAGGGGCAGCTCCTCGCGGGATGGATCGCGGACGTGCTGCGCGCCGCCGACGGGCTCGCGGCGGGCGTCGCATCACTGAAGGCGCAGCAACGCGGCATCCTGCGGATCGCCGCGAGCTACACGGTGGCGGAATACCTGTTGCCCCCGTGGCTCGAGCACTTCCTCGTCGACCGCCCGGCGGACTCGGTGACGCTCGACGTCACGAACAGCCGTGCCGTGCTCGAGCAGGTCGACTCGGCAACGGTCGATCTCGGCTTCGTCGAGTCGCCGATCGTGCCGCAGACGATGCACGAGCAGGTCGTCGGCCGCGACGAGGTGATCGCCGTCGTGTCCAGCCGACACGAGTGGGCCCGGACGGGCGTCGTCGACCTGGAGACGTTCTGCTCGACACCACTCGTACTCCGCGAGCGCGGGTCGGGCACGCGCGAGTCACTCGAGCAGGCGCTGGCGGCACTCGGCGCCGCCACGCCGCCGTCGGCGCTCGACCTCGGCTCGATCTCGGCCGTGCGGATCGCCGTCATCAACGGCTCGTCGCCGACCGTGATCAGCAGGCTCGCCGTCGAGGCCGACCTCGCCGCGGGCACCTTGGTCGAGATCGACGTGCCGGGCGTGCGCATCGAACGCCGCTTCCGGGCCGTGTGGTCGCGCCGTTCGACGCTGCCCCGCCTCGCCGCCGAGCTGCTCGACTACCTGCCCGGCCCCGGCTGACGCGCTCGCCGTCGGCGCGGGGTCACGTCGGCCGCGTCACGACGCTCGAGAAGCACATCTCGTCGTTCGTCCCGTCGGCCCACAGCACGTAGGCGGGCTCCAACTTCGGGTCGCGCGCGGCTCGGTCCCAGCTGCATTCCACCCGGATGGTGTCACCTCGCTCGAGCACGATCTCCTCGACCGGCTCGTAGATCAACTGCCAGTCGAAGTCCCACTCCGGGATGTCGAGCAGCACGAGTTCGTCGGGCGTGTCCGGGTTGAGCGTCAACCGGAACGACTTCCCGATCTCGTGCTCGTGCCCGAACACGGACACGATCGTGCCGGCCGCCTCCACGTCCCAGTCGCAACTCGACGACGCCGTGCCGTCGGTCATCCCCGCGAAGTCCTCGACGCTGTAGCCGCAGAGGAACAGCAGCGCGTCGGCGAGCACGCCCTCCTGCCCGTACGCCTCCACCGCCTTCGCCAGCGCTGCGTCACGATCGCAGAGCGGACCGGACTCGTTCCGGCTGCACGGGATCTCCGCCGGCGCGAGATACGTCGAGAGCTGGACGGGGACGACATCGTCGTCGTCGGCCCACTCGATCGCGAAGGTCGACCGATCGGCGGGCGCCTCGACCTCGAAGTGGTAGTGCGTCTGCATCACGATGAAATCGCCAGGGTCGAATCGCAGCCCGGTCCCCGCCGGGTACTCCGTCGGATCGGCACCGGGTGCCCAGACGAACACGAGCTCAGCCGAGCGGCCGGGGCTGAACCCGAAGCACGACCAGCCGCCCTGGCCGTCGGCACCGTCACGTGCGTCGAGCGCCGCGCGGTCGGACGCCGACACGAGGAAGCCGACCGCGTGATGGACGACCTCTGTCTGCTGCGGGATGAACTCCATCTCCGAGGCGTAGGACGTCTCGGTGACCGACGGGTCGTAGATGAAGCAGCGGTACTCGTCCGGTTGCCCGAATTCGCCGTCGTAGCTCCCGCTCGCGTCGACCTCGACATCGGGCTCGGCGATCCCGACGACGCCGTTGGTCGGGATGATCGTGTCCTCTGCGGCGACGTCGAGCGGGCTGCCGGCCCCGTCCCATTCGACGATCGCGGCGATCTCCTCGTCGCTGAGGCTCCAGTCCCCCTGGAACGCGACGCTCTCCGCCGATGCCCGCCACGGCGGCATGAAGCCGCTCTCGACGACGTCGACGATCGCCCACGACGTGCGCGCCACCGCGCCGGCCGTGTCGAACCGGATGTGCGGGGTGCCGGGGCCGTCACCGGTGTGGCAACTCGCGCAGGTGTCCGCGATGATCGGCCGGATCGACGACGAGAACGTGACCGGGCCATCGGTCGCCGGGTCGCCTGCGGCGGTGTCGGTCGTCGTGCTCCCGGTCGTCTCCGGCGGTGACGTCGCGGCGGTGGCCGGCGCCGTTTCAGGTGTCGTCGCCTGCGTCGTCTCCGGCGTGGTCACGGGCGCGAGGGTCGTCCCGGCACCGGACCCGCCGACCGACTCGACCTCCGGATCGCCGGCCGACAGGTTGCAGGCCGCCACGACGACTGCGAACAGCAGGCACGCGCCGGGGCCGGCGAAGCGCCACCGAAACACGCCGGCAGCCGCGCGATCGTCTCCTGTCACGAGATTCGACGCTAATCGCGGTACCTCCGGGAACCACGGCAGGTACTGTGAGCGTCAGAGCAGCATGGGACTTCCGACGCGCCGCCACGTCGGCTTCGCCGGCCTGATGCTGATGCTCGTCGCGTGCGGGCAGACCGCCGAAGCCCCTGCCGCGACCGACCTGCCGGCCACGACGCCGGCCACCGACGCGACCGCGCCTGCCACGACGCCTACCACGACGTCGCCACCATCGACGAGCCCACCAACACCGCCGGAGTCCACCGTGAACGACGAATCCGACCCGCCGATCGGGTTGCAGCCAGCTACGACGAAACCGCAGCCCGAGATCACGCCGACCGCCGGAACCGGCGACATTCAACTCGGCTCGATCGACCCGGCCCTGCTCTCGCTCGCCGCGCTCGCGACGACGGATCTCGCGACGCGGCTCGGTGTCGACGAGTCGAACATCGAGGTCGTCACCGCCGAAGTGGTCACATGGCCGGACAGCAGCCTGGGATGCCCGCAGCCCGGCATGGCGTACCTCCAGGTGCCGGTCGACGGCTTCCGGATCCTGCTCGAGCGCGGCGACGCGGTCTACAGCTACCACGCCGGCGGCAGCACGTACGAGCCCTTCCTCTGCGAAGAACCCGACACCCGTGTGATCGGCCTCCCACTCCCCGACGTCGACGACTGACCCACCTGGTGTCAGACGCGCAGCTGACATCACCCCGCGCGGGCTACGCCGGGCGCGAGGCGATGATCAGCGTGTCGAGCGCGGTGTGGACGCCGTCTTCGTTGGTGACCGTGCGTTCGACGACGCCGGCCTGCTCGATCGTCAAGCCCGCGAGTGCCGCCACTGATTCGGCGACGTCGTAGCACACCGCCGCGGAGGGCGGGCCACCGTACCCGTCGGTGACGTTCGTCCGATCGTGGGCGATCACGAAGACCGTTCCACCCGGCGCGAGCCACGAAGCGGCGTGTTCGAGCACCGCCCGCCGACCTTCGGCGTCGAGTTGGAGGTAGGACAGCACCACGAGGTCGACGTCCGAGTCCGGCGCGTACGTCGTGGCGTCGGCGCACACGAAGTCGACGTGCACGTCGTGTTCGGAAGCCAACCGCCGCGCCTTCTCGAGACCGACGTCGGAGAAGTCGACCGCCGTCACCTCCCACCCGCGCTGCGCGAGCCAGACGGCGTTGCGTCCCTCGCCGGCGCCGAGGTCGATCGCGCGGCCCGGCGCCACACCGTGCAGATGCTGCTCGACGAACTCGTTGACCGTGACGGACCAGACGAACTCGGTCCCCGCATACCGTTCGTTCCACGACTCGTTGTCCATCAGTTCATCCCCGCCGGTGCATCACCGCGAATCGACGCGCTCGTCACCATGCGGTGGCGATGTACTGAGTCTCGCAGAACTCGTAGATGCCCTCGGTCGAGCCCTCGCGGCCGAGACCGGACTGCTTCATCCCGCCGAACGGCGCCGCCGGATCGGACACCGCGCCTCGGTTGAGGCCGATCATCCCCGCCTGGATCCGTTCGCTCACCGCGAGGCCCTTGGCGAGGTCGCCGGTGTAGACGTATCCGGTCAGCCCCATTTCGGTGTCGTTGGCAATCTCGACCATCCGATCGACGTCGTCGAACGTGATGATCGGCGCGACCGGTCCGAAGATCTCGGCGTGCGCGATCGGCGAGTCCGCGCCGACGCCGGCGAGCACGGTCGGCTCGTAGAAATTGCCCGGCCCGTCGATGCGCCGGCCGCCCAGCTCGACCGATGCACCGGCCTCGACCGCTCCCTGGACGAGCCCGTCGACGTCGTCGACCGCGCCGGGGTTGATCAGCGGGCCGCAGGTGACACCCTCGTCGAAACCGTTGCCGACCTTGACGTCACGCATCGCCGCCGCGAGCCGCTGCGCGAACTCGTCGGCGACGCCCGCCTGGACGAGAAAGCGGTTCGCCGCGGTACAGGTCTCGGCCGAGTGGCGCATCTTCGCGACCATCGCCCCCTCGACCGCGGCGTCGAGGTCGGCGTCGTCGAACACGATGAACGGCGCGTTCCCGCCGAGTTCCATCACCGTCTTCAGGACCCGATCCGCACAGCGCCGCAGCAGGACGCGACCGACTTCGGTCGAACCGGTGAACGAGACCATCCGCACGTGCGGGTGATCGACGGCGGCGTCGAACCAGGACGCCGAGTCCTGGGTCGGCACGACGTTGACGAGGCCGCCGGGGACGCCCGCCTCGGTGACGAGGTCGGCGATGCGCAGCGCAGTGAGCGGCGTCTCCTTCGGCGGCTTGATCACGACCCCGTTGCCGGCGGCGAGTGCGGGCGCGAGCTTGCGGGTGATCATCGCCGCCGGGAAGTTCCACGGGGTGATCATCACGACGACGCCGACCGGCGGGTGGTGCACGACGATCCGGTTCGCGCCGGACGGCGCGTGGGCGAGCGTGCCGCGGATCCGCACCGCCTCTTCGGCGTTCCACCGGAAGAACTCCGCGGCGTACGCGATCTCGCCGTTCGCGTCGGCCAGCGGCTTGCCGTGCTCGCGCACGATCAGGTGGGCGAGCTCGGTCTGATGGCCCATCAACACCTCCCAGCAGCGGCGCAGGATCTCGCTGCGCGCCCGCGGGGCGACGTTCGCCCAGGCGAGCTGCGCGTCGTGCGCGGCGTCGCAGGCGGCGCGGGCGTCGGCCGGCGTGCCGGCGGCGATCTCCTCGAAGTGCTCGCCCGTCGCCGGGTCGGCGACCTCGATCACGCCACCGTCGGCGCCGTCGCGCCACTCGCCACCGATGAACAACTGCGTCTTCATGCTGGTTCCTCCATTCGTACGAGAGGCAAAGTCGTGTCTGACACAACTTTGACGTTGGTGGTCGCTACGACACGTCGAGTGTCAGTGTCCCGAGTGTGCCGTAGTCGACATCGAAGTGGTCGCCGGGCCGACAGTCGACGGGGCGGGTGAACGACCCTGCGAGGATCGTCTCACCTGCGGCCAGCGGGATGCCGATCGAGTTGAGGCGGTTCGCCAGCCACACGACGCCGTGCACCGGGTCGTTCAGGACGCCTGCGCCGAGCCCGGTCTCCTCGACCGTCCCGTTGCGGGAGAGGATCGCGCCGGCCCACCGGAGCGCGCCGTCAGCTGCCACCGCCGGTGACAGCTGCTCGGTGCCGACGACGATCCCGGCGTCGGCGGCGTTGTCGGAGATCGTGTCGCGGACCGTGCGGGTGCGGCCGTCGGTCGGATGGACGCGGTGGGAGCGGGCGTCGATCAACTCGAGTGCGGGCACGATGTGGCTCGTCGCGGCGTACACGTCCGCGGCGCTCAGGTCG
Organism: Ilumatobacteraceae bacterium; assembly: GCA_024644465.1. Lineage (GTDB taxonomy): Bacteria > Actinomycetota > Acidimicrobiia > Acidimicrobiales > Ilumatobacteraceae > Ilumatobacter_A. The sequence continues at coordinate 43,641 of JAHEKY010000013.1, forward strand.
GCCCGGTCGAGCGGTTCGGCGAGCACGAACGCGAACTCGACTTCGATCTTCGGGTCGAGGTAGTCAGCGGCCACGATCGTCGCCCCGGAATCGAGGAACATGTAGTCGAGCAGCGCACCGAAGTCGGGCTCGTCGATCCGCATCGCCTGCTGCATCGCGCGGCTCGTCAGCCCCACCTTGTGACCGCGCACGACGGCGCCGTTGCCGACCTGCAGATCGACCCATGCGGCCTGGACCGCGTACGCGTCCTCGAGCGTCATGTCGGGGAACGCCCGAGTCGGCGGATCGATCGGCCGCACAGCGGTGCGCGCCTCCTCGTGCGCGGCGGCGAGTTCGGCGACCCGGTCGGCGGTGAGCGTGACCGCCACGCTCAGGCTCGGCCGAGCTTCGGGATCGGGTGGGTGCCGTACGCGACCGAGATGTTCTTCGTCTCCATGTAGAACTCGAACGAGTACTCCGGCCCACCGTCGCGGCCGATGCCGCTTGCCTTCGTACCTCCGAACGGCGTCGGCAGGTGCCGCACGTTCTGGCTGTTGACCCAGATCATCCCCGCGTCGAGGTCGCGGGCGACCCGGTGGGCACGGCCGGTGTCACCGGTCCACAGATAGCCGGCGAGGCCGTAGTCGGTGTCGTTCGCGATGGCGACGGCGGCGTCTTCGTCGTCGAAGGGGATCACGGTGAGCACCGGCCCGAAGATCTCCTCCTGGGCGATCCGCATGTCGTTCGTCGCGCCGGTGAACAGCATCGGCTTGACGTAGTGGGAGTCCTCGCCGGCGTCGACCACCTCGCTGACGTTCCCCCCGACGAGCACCTGCGCCCCGTCCTCGGCGGCGATCGACTCGTAGCTGCGGACCTTCGCACAGTGCCGCGGATGGATCAGCGGACCGATTTCGGTGTCGGGGTCGAGCGGATGGCCGACGCGCAGGGCGGCGACACGCGCCGCGAGCCGGTCGACGAACTCGTCGTGGATCGTCGACTGGACGAGCAGCCGGCTCGACGAAGTGCAACGCTCGCCGTTGAGGCTGTAGATCATGAACACCACGGCGTCGAGCGCTCGCTCGAGGTCGGCGTCCTCGAACACGATCACGGGGTTCTTGCCGCCGAGCTCGAAGTGCACCCGTTTGAGCGTCGGCGCCCCCTGCGCCTGGATCATCGAACCGGTCGCCGACTCGCCGACGAACGCGATCGCCTTGATCGCCGGATGTTCCGTCAGTGCCTTGCCGGCCGACTCGCCGAAGCCGTGCACGGTGTTGAGGACTCCCGGTGGCAGCCCGGCCTCGAGTGCGATCTCCGAGAGCATCGCGGCCGAGTACGGGCTCCACTCGGCCGGCTTGTGGACGACGGTGCAGCCGGCAGCGAGGGCGGGTGCGATCTTCCACGTCGACAGCATGAACGGGGTGTTCCACGGCGTGATCACGCCGACCGGGCCGATCGCCCGGCGGGAGCTGAAGTTGACGTGATGCTCGTCGGGCAGCGAACGGCCGTTCAGGGCGTCGGGGGCATGATCGGCGAAGAACCGGAAGTTCTCGGCGCCGCGGATCGCCGCCGCGCTCATGAACCGGATCGTCTGGCCGGTGTCGACGCATTCGATCGCCGCGATCTCGTCGGCCCGCTCGACGATCAGGTCGGCCACGCGGTGCAGGATCGCCTTGCGCTCCTTGCCCGTCCGGCCGGCCCAGTCGTCGAACGCGTCAGCGGCGGCGTCAGCAGCAGCGGCGACATCGGCGACGTCCCCCGATGCCACCGCACCCAGCAACATCGCGTCGACGGGCGAGCGGTTCTCGAACGTCGCCCCGTTCGCGCTCGCGGTCGGACTCCCGCCGATCAAGTGTGGCAGCGGCGCCTCGGCGAAGCGGCGAAGTTGCTCGGTGG
>JAHEKY010000014.1:0-35683 GCA_024644465.1 Ilumatobacteraceae bacterium
CCCCGAAGGACGCGTGACGCACGCGGATCTCGATTCGCTGCTGCGCGCGGCGTCGCCGCCAGGCGGGCCACGGCCGCCCGACGGGGTCGACGAGATCGACGAGGTGCGGGTCACCGGGCTCCGCCGGAACATCGCGGAGCGGATGCAGGCGTCGAAGCGACGGATCCCCCACTTCACCTACGTCGAGGAGATCGACGTCACCGACGTCGAACGCCTGCGGCGCGAACTCAACGACGGCCGATCCGCCGACCAGCCGAAGCTGTCCCTGCTGCCGTTCCTGATGCGCGCCGTCGTGCTCGCGGTTCGCGCGCACCCGCAGATGAACGCGCGGTTCGACGACGAGGCAGGCGTCGTCCGCCGGCACCGGTCCGTCCACCTCGGCATCGCCGCCCAGACCGATCGGGGGTTGATGGTGCCGGTCGTCCACCACGCCGACCGGCTCGACCTGTGGGCGAGCGCGACCGAGGTCGCCCGGCTCGCCGAAGGAGCGCGAACGGCGAAGATCTCGCTCGACGAACTCGGCGGTTCCACGATCACGATCACCAGCCTCGGCGCGCTCGGCGGGGTCGTCACGACGCCGGTGATCAATGCCCCGGAGGTCGCGATCGTCGGTGTCAACAAGATCGTCGACCGGCCCGTCTACGTCGGCGACGCTCTCGTGCGCGTGCAGATGATGAACCTCTCGTCGTCATTCGACCACCGCGTCGTCGACGGCGCCGACGCCGCCGAGTTCGTGCAGACGATCAAGCGCCTCGTAGAGCATCCGGCACTGCTGTTCATCGACGGTTCCTGAGCCGACGCCGCCGTTGACTTCCCCACGCGAGCGGCGCATCATCGCGTGATCGGGAGGTTCGCGTCGATCGCCGGAGGTTGAGCGTGTCGCATGTCGATGTCGTCGAGGGCTCGGCCCGGAATCGACGCGGCTCGGTGCGATGATCCGCTACGAGGTGTTGGGGCCGCTCGGGGCGGTGCGCGGCCAGGATCGGCTCGTCCTCGGCCCGCTGAAGCAGCGCGCCGTCCTGGCGATGCTCCTGCTCGACGTCGATCACGCGCTGACGAGCGAGCAGATGATCGACGCGCTCTGGGCCGACAGCCCGCCGCGAGCCGCCGTCGCCTCACTGCAGGCCTACGTCTCGAATCTCCGGCGCGTGCTCGAACCGGACCGCGCGGCACGATCGGCGCCGAGCGTGCTGCAGACGGTCGCGGGCGGCTACCGGCTCGTGGTCGAACCGGACGACGTCGATGCGGTGCGGTTCGCGAACGCGATCTCGGTTGCGACGGCACTCGTCGAACGCGACCCACAGCGGGCCCGGGCACTGCTCGACGACGCCCTCGCGCTGTGGCGGGGCCCCGCGCTCGCGGACTTCCGCTATGACGACTTCGCACAGCGGGAGATCGAGCGGCTCGACGAGTTGCGAGCCCACGCGCTCGAAGTCCGCATCGCCGCAGACCTCGCGGTCGGAAGATCGGCCGACCTGATCCCGGAGATCGAGGCGCTCGTGCGCGAGCACCCCCATCGCGAGCGGCTCCGGGCGCACCAGATGCTCGCGCTCTACCGTGCCGGCCGGCAGACCGAAGCGCTCGCCGCGTACCGGGAGTTCGCCACGATGTTGCGCGACGAACTCGGGCTCGATCCGAACCCCGAACTGCGCGACCTCCAGCACGCGATCCTCGACCACGCACCCCACCTGGATGCGCCACAGATGGCAGGGGCCCGTCCGGTTGCCCGCCGCCCGCTCGCCGCGACCGCCCCGCTCGTCGTCGGTCGGGACAACGAGCGTCAGCGGTTCCACGACGCACTCGTTCGGGCACAGAACGGCCGGGGATCGGTGCTGCTGATCGAAGGTGAGCCCGGCGTCGGCAAGACGCGCCTGCTCGAGCACTTCCACCACGAAGCGGGACACCTGGGTGCGATCACGGCGCTCGCGAGGTGCGTCGAGGTCGGCGGCACGCCGCCGTTCTGGCCGTGGATGCAGCTGATCCGCCAGCTCGACCCCGACAACGTCGCCGCCGCGGCCGGGAACTACCGAGGGCACCTCGCCCCGCTGCTCGGCCCGCTGATCGCGCCCGCGGCCGAGCCGGACCGGTCGGTCACGACCGGGGCACCGCTGTTCCGCGTCGCGGAAGGGTTAGCGGTCGTCCTGCAGACATTCGCGGAGAGCGCGCCGTCGGTCCTGCTGATCGACGACGTCTACAGCTCGGACCCCGACTCACTCTCGCTGTTGGCGCTGTTGGCGAGCGAACTCGACCGGCTGCCGGTCGTCGTCGTGGCGTCGCACCGTGGCGTCGATGCGTCGAGTTCGTCCCAGCTCGCGAACGTCGTCGCGCAATTGCGGCGCCTCGACTGGGTGGACGACCTCCGGGTCCGCCGTTTCGACGAGCCGGAGATCGCCGATCTGATCGGCAGCCTGACCGGGAACGAGGTCGATCGTGCGCTCGCCGCTGCGGTCCACGAGCGGACCAACGGCAACGCCTTCTTCGCGATCGAGCTCACGAAGCTGCTCCAGTCCGAGGAGCGGCTCGACGCGACGAACGCGCGGTCCGTCGTGCCCGGCTCGATCCGTGACGTCGTCGGCAAACGGCTCGACCAGCTCTCCGACGACACCGTCCGGCTGCTGCGGGTCGGGGCCGTGGTCGGCCGTGAGTTCGAGTTGACGATGCTCGCAGACGTCGTCGGGGTCGACGTCGACACGCTGGTCAGCTCCGTCGACGAGGCGGTGCGGGCCGGGTTGCTGCGCCCGACCGATGGCGCCGGGACGTACCGGTTTGCGCACGTCATCGTCGTCGACGCCGTCGTGCACAGCCTGGGGGCGGTGCGGCGCGCCCAACTCCATCAGCAGGTCGCCGACGGCATCGAAGGGCTCGGCGTCGATTCGCCCGAGGCGTGGGTCGACATCGCGCATCACCGTACGGAGGCGATTGCGATCGCCGGCGTGCCGAGCGCCGTCGATGCGCTCGCGACGGCCGGTCGACGGGCGATGGCCGCGGATGCACTCGAACTCGCCGAGACGCTCTTCGAACGTCGTCGGGCGCTCGTCGACTCGTTGTCGGCGTCATCGACGCGGGACACGCTGGAGGTGGATGCACTGCTCGACCTCGTGCGGGTGTGGACGTCGAAGGACGGCTATCACTTCGGGCCGCTCGGTGCGGCGACCGCTCGGGTGTGGGAGCTGACCGGCCTGCGGCGGGGCGCTGCCACGCTCGACACCGATGCGCCGATCACCGCGGCGGACCCGATCCTGTCGGCACTGCAGGCGCGGGTCTCGTTCGACGTCGTGCGGTCCGACGTGGCGAGCGCCCAGCTCGCCATCGACCGGTACCTCGAGTTGGCCGAGCGCTACGACGACCCGATGGTGGTCTTCGGCGCGAACTTTGCGGCGACCGTGGTCTGGTTGCATGCAGGCAGGGTCGCGGACGCGGTCACGGCGACCACACGAGCCGCAGCAGCGCTCGACATCCTCGACCCCAGTGCGACGAACAACGTGATGTTGCCCGTCGGCCAGCACTCGGCGCGCGTCGCGCACCACTCGTTCGCCGGGTGGGCCCACTACCTCGCCGGTGATCGAGAGCGCGCCGAACACGAGCTGCGGACGTCGCGACAGTGCTGCGAGCGGACGGGCAATCGCTTCACATTCGGGTTCGCCGCCGCGGTCGAAGGTGCGGTCGCGGCGATGGACGGCTCACCCGCCTGGGCCGCCGACACCGTCGCGTGGGGCCGGGCGGATCTCGACGACGGCGTGTTCGGGCTGATGGACGTCTGGCACGACGTGTTGACCGCCTGGGTGGACGGCATGGGTACCGGTGACCCGGTCGCCGCCGCCAATCGGATCCGCGACGATCTGCAGGCGCTGGAGGCCGACGGTGCGTTCGCGGTCCACACCCTCTACTGGGCGATGGTCGCGTCGCTCGAGCAGCGGGCGGGTCGCGCCGAGCAGGTGTTGGCGGCGACGGCACGTGGCATCGCCCACGTCGACCGGTTCGGCGAGCGGTTCTGGTATCCGGAGCTCGAACGGATCGCGGCCGTCGCGCTGCTCGACCTCGGTCGGGTGGACGAGGGTCATGCGGCGCACCGGCGTGCGGTGGCGGCCGCCCGCGAGCTCGGCATCAGGCCGCTGATGGACCGGCTCGCAGCGTCCGCGTCCGCCTGACCCGCCGCAACCGACACCGAGGCCGCCGTCCGGCGGTGTGTTGCGGTCCGGTCCAACCAGGGTCCAAGTGACGGCCGAGACGTCTCCAAGTGGCGCCGCTCATCGTGGTCCTCGACCAACACATCGAGACCACGAAGGAGACAACATGACCATCGAGACCATCCGCACCACGGCGGAGCCGATCGCCAGCGCCGCACCCTGGGTCGCCGACCTCGTCGCCGAGCTGCCGGGCCGGGCGTTCACGCTGAACGATCCTGCGTACGACGAACTCCGGCAGGTTTGGAACCGGGCGTACGAACACTCGCCGGCGGTCGTCGTCAGGCCGGCGTCCGCCGAGGACGTCGCTGTCGCCGTGGGCCACGCCGCCCGAGCGGGGGCGCCGATCGTCGTTCAGGCGACGGGCCACGGCATCGTCGGCATCGCCGAACGTGATGCGATGCTCGTCATCACCTCGGCGATGGACGACGTCGTCGTCGACGCCGAGACGTGGACGGCGCGGATCGGCGCCGGCGCGAAGTGGGACAAGGTCCTCGGCCCCGCGGTCGCGGCCGGCCTGGCTCCGCTGCTCGGATCGACGCCGGACGTGAGCGCCGTCGGCTACACGCTCGGCGGCGGCATGGGCTGGCTCGCACGCAAGTACGGCCTGTCGGCGGACCACGTCCGCTCGATCGAGGTCGTCACCGCCGACGGGCTGATCCGCACGACGACACCGGACGACGATGCCGATCTGTTCTGGGCGCTGCGCGGCGGCGGTGCCGGCAGCCTCGGCGTCGTCACGGCGATCGAGATCGATCTCGTGCCGGTGACATCGATGTACGCGGGCAACCTGCTGTATCCGGCATCGATGGCGCGCGACGTCGGGGTCCGCTACCGCGAATGGCTCGACCAGGTTCCGGAGGAACTCACGTCGTCGGTGTCGTTCATGAACTTCCCGCCGTTCGAGGAGGTGCCCGAGCCGATCCGTGGCCGGTCGTTCGCGATCGTGCGGGGCGCGTTTCTCGGTTCCGACGCGGACGGTGAGCGGCTCCTCGACCACTGGCGGTCCTGGCGGACACCGGTGCTCGACATGTGGGGGCCGATGCCGTTCGCCGATGTCGCGACGATCAGCAACGACCCGCTCGACCCGATGCCCGGCATGTCCAGCACCGAGTGGCTCGACGCGATCACCGACGAGATCATCGACACGCTGGCCACCGCGTTGTTCGAACAGGACGGGCCCAGCCCACTCGTCTTCGCAGAGATCCGCCATGCGGGTGGAGCGATCGCCCGGGAGCCGGAGTACCCGAACGCGTACGGCAACCGTCAGCGCCAGCACGTGCTCCAGGTCGTCGGTGTCGCCGCCGGACCCGAACTGGTGCTGCTGGAGGAGTTCGTCCGGCAGTTGCAGGTCGACCTCGCGCCGCACATCGCAGGCGTCGCCTATCTCAACTTCCTCGAAGGCGCCGAGAAGGTTCGCCGGACGAGTGAGGGGTTCGATCGCGACGCATTCGACCGGCTCCGGCTGATCAAGGCCGAGTTCGACCCGCACAACGTGTTCAGCCACGGCCTCGCCCTCGTCTAGCCGGCGGAGGCAACCCCAGATCAACGAAAGGAGACCACCGTGAACGAGCATCCGATCACGAACCTGATGATCGCCCACACGATCATGCAGCAACGTCAGGCCAGTGCCGCTCGCCGCAGGGTCGAGCAGCATGCCCGCCGTCGGCGGACGCGTCGCCGCCCGGCGACGACGGGCTGAAGGAGCGGCGGCCGGGGCACCCGCGCGATAGCACGAGCGGGTGCCTCGGTGGTCGCGCCAGCCGCTTGTCACAACCGGGTTTGGGCAGGCGACGGCCGGGTACGAACATCGGCATGACCCCCACCAGGAACCGCACCAACATGACCCGCAAGATCATCGCCGCGTCGGCTGTCGCCGTGCTCTCACTCGGCGCCGCCGCATGCAGCGACGACGACGGCAACGAGGACGACATCGACAACCCGGTCGACGGTGTCGACGATCAAGTCGACGACGAACTCGACGAGCTCGACGAGGAGATCGACGGCGAGACCAACCCGGACGAGACCATCGCCGACTGAACCGCCGTGGCGGAGCGCCACGCATTCCACCCCCCACCGGAGCCCCGACAGGTCACGCGACCTGTCGGGGCTCCCGCGTTCGCGGCGTCGTGCGTCAGTTGCCGTGCGTCGGGTCGAACCGGGCGTCGACCGATCACGCCTGCCGGGCGGGCAGCGTCACTTCGTCCGTTCGGCACGGCCCGCGGTCAGCCGCGTGTCCTCCGCCACCCGTTGCTCACGGCTCGTCGCCGAGGGTGCCGAAATCGCCCCCGCGACCGGCGCCCCCGGCGAAGCGCCGTGCCCCGCTGATGCCCTCCGCGGCGACGATCGCGCTGCTCGTCTCGAACTCCTGGCGGAGCGCGTCGCGCAGCGGGAGGCCGTACGAGGCCCGCGCGGAGCGGCGATCCGCGCGGACACAGAGCTGGGGAAACCGGGCGATCTCCTGGGCGAGCTGCTCGGCTCGCGCCCGCGCCTCGCCGTCCGCGACGACGTACTCGCACAGCCCGATCCGCTCACACTCGTCGGCCATCACCTGGCGGCCGGTGAGGATCAGATCGAGCGCCCGGCCCTGGCCGACGAGCCGGGGCAAGCGGACGGTCCCGCCGTCGATCAGCGGGATCCCCCAACGACGGCAGTAGACGCCCATGTACGCGGTCTCCTCCATCACCCGGATGTCGGCCCACAGTGCCAGTTCCATCCCGCCGGCGACGGCAGGGCCGGCGACCGCGGCGATCACCGGCTTCGACAGCTCCAGCCGACTCGGCCCCATCGGCGCTCGCGAGTGGCCGCCGCCCTCGAACGCCAAGGTGCGGACCCCGTCGTCGCCGTCGGGGAGGGCGGCCGCGTTCTTCAGGTCCCAGCCGGCACAGAACGCACCGCCCTCGCCCCAGAACACCGCGACCGACGCGTCGGGGTCGTCGTCGAACTCGACGAACGCATCGAACAGGGCGCGGGCGCTGGCCGGGTCCATCGCGTTGCGTGCCTCGAAGCGGGAGTGGATCACCGTCCACACGGCGCCGTCCTTCTCGATCCGTACGGTCATGGCGCGTCGTGCAGACCGAGCGGGGCGGGGTTGACGCCGTTCACGATCTGTTCGGCGCGCGCCAGGATGCCCGGCTTGGTCTCTTCGTGGGTCAGGATCCAGAACCGGTTCTCGACGATGGCGTCGTGCACGGCGTCGGCGACGACCGCACTCGGCAGACCGCCGGCGACCAGCGCCTCGATCACCGTCTGCATCCCGTCACCGGGGAACGCAGTCGGGTCCGGCAGTTCGACCCGGAGCTCGGCGGGCAGGTTGCGGTGGCTCGACGCGATGCCGGTCTGCACGAACGCGGGGCAGAGCACCGAGACGCCGACCGCTGATTCCGCGAGCTGCATCTCCTTCGCCAACGTCTCGGACAGGGCGACGACGCCGTACTTCGAGACGTTGTACGGCCCCATCATCGGTGCCGAGGCGAGGCCCGCCATCGACGCGGTGTTGACGACGTGGGCCGGCTCGCCGTGCTCGAGCATCGCCGGCAGGAACACCTTGCAGCCGTAGATCACGCCCCACAGATTGACGTCGATCGTCCAGCGCCACAGCTCGAGATCGTCCGGGTCCGCCACCGGCCCGCCGCCGCCGACACCGGCGTTGTTGCAGAGCAGATGGACGTTGCCGAACCGCTCCCGCGCGAGGCCCTCGAACGCCCTGATCTGGTCGAGGTCGCGGACGTCGAGCTGCTGCGTCGCAACCGGGCGGCCGGCGTCCGCGAGCGCCCGGGCCGCAGCTTCGAGCGGTGCGTGTTCCACGTCGCCGAGCACCAGGTTCATCCCTGCCGCACCGAGGCGATGGGCGAGCGCGAGGCCGATGCCACTCGCCGCGCCGGTGATGACGGCGGTTCGTCCGTTCAGGTCGTGCATCGCGCGGTTCTACTCGACCGGCGACGGTCAGCGGCAGGCGGCCGGATCGGCACCGCTATTCTCTCGGAATGGCACCGCCGGAGTCACGGGCCGATCGACGGATCGACGGCGACGAGTACCGGGTGAGCGACGACGAGCGGGAACGCTTCCACCGTGACGGCTACGTCCACCTCGCTGGATTGCTGACGCCCGCCGAGGTCGCCGAGCTCGAAGCGGTCTACGACCGGTTCCTGCGGCGTGAGATCGAGGTGCCCGGCAAGGACTATTGCGACATGGCGGGCGACTACGGGCGCGACCCGGAGGACTTCTCGATCATCAACGTGATGCTCCCTCGGCGGTACCACCCGGCCTGGCAGGGCAACGTCTACGAGCGACGGGCCGCCTCGGTCGCCCGTCAACTGCAGGGCGACGGGATGGTGATCGACTACGACCAACTCCTCGCCAAGCAGCCCGGCAAGGCCGACGCCGTGTTCGCGTGGCACCAGGACATGGCGTACTGGCCGGACACGCCGGACACGAACACCGCGACGCTCTGGTTGGCGATCGATGAATCGACGACCGAGAACGGCTGTATGCGGTTCGTCCCCGCCACGAACCGCGAGCCTGCGCTGCGCCCGCACTCGCCGGTGTTGGGTGGGCGCGGCGAGAGCCACGCGCTCGGGACGATGTTGCGCACCGACGATGTCGTCGTCGATGCGCCGATCCGGCGCGGCGACGTGACCGTCCACAACGAGCGGGTGATGCACGGGTCGGGCGGCAACCACACCGACGGATTTCGCCGTGCCTACGTGATCGCGTTCCGGCGGGACGAGACCGTGCGGATCGAGCGGCAACTCGGCTTCACCCACAGCCACAACGACGACGCGGCGGTCCTCGACAGCGTCGGTGTCGAGGGTCAGTCGCGCTGAGGCGGTCGCGCGGTCACCGTCGCGGGGTCACGATCGCACGGTCATTCGAGGTACGCGGTGTCCCCCTCACGACGGCCGGAGTGCCTGGTCGAGATCGGCCCAGAGATCCTCGACGTCTTCGCAGCCGACGCTGAGGCGGATCAGCGTCGGGGGGATCCGCTCCTGCCCGGCGATCACCGCCCGCCGCTCCATCGTCGACTCGACGCCGCCGAGGCTCGTCGCGTGGTTGATCAATTCGGCTCGCGCGCACACCTCGGACGCCCGCTCGCCGGTACCGGTCGTCTCGAACGACAGCATCGCCCCGAACCCGGTCATGAACGCGCGGGCGACGTCATGCGTGCCGTGGCTCGGCAGGCCCGGGTAGAGCACGCGGGCGATCCCGGGGTGGGCGTCGAGCCGCTGCGCCAGTTCGAGCGCGTTCTGCTGCGCCCGTTCGAGGCGAAGCGCGAGCGTGCGGGCGCCGCGGATCGTGAGAAACGCCTCCATCGCACCGATCGTCGCGCCGTACAGCAGCCGCCGCCGGTGGAACTCGTCGTACAACTCGTCGTCGCGGGTGATCAGCACGCCGCCGAGCAGATCGGAGTGGCCACCGATGAACTTCGTCGCCGAGTGCATCACGATGTCTGCGCCGTAGTCGAGCGGTTGCTGGTTCAGCGGCGTCGCGAACGTGCTGTCGACGGCGACGAGGGTGCCGTCGCGACGCGGCGCCCCGCAGATGGTCGGCAGGTCGGCGACGGTCATCATCGGGTTCTCGGGTGACTCGAGCCAGACGAGGTCGCACGTCCGGAGCGCGTCGAGCCACGCGGGCGTGTCGGCCTGGTCGAGCCGGTCGACCGTCCAGCGGCCGTGCGCCTCGCCCTCGTCGACGATGCCGGCGACGCCGTGGTACGGGTCGGTGGGCACGGCGATCCGGGAGCCGACCGGCAGTCGCCCGAACACGACGGCGACGGCAGCCATGCCCGAGGCGAACGCGAGGGCGCGGCCGTGTTCGAGCCCGCCGAGCAGTTCCTCGAGCGCATCGCTGGTCGGCGTGCCGTCGGTGCGGCTGTACAGCCGGTCGGCCGGGAGATAGAAGTTCGACGCGAACACCGGTGCCACGTTCAGTGGGTCTCCGGCGACGCGGCTGCGGCCCGCGGCGATCAACCACGTTGCTGGGGTCCAGTCGGGCATCCGGTCACGCTACTGGGCAGGGTCGCCGCGCCGTTCCGAGGTGTCGGTCCGTTCGCAGCCGCGACCGCGGATCGGCGATCATCATGTGGTGGGCAGGCATCGTGAGGCGGGGAGGCCGGGCAGATACCGGGTCGACGAGCGGATCGACCCGTCGGAGACCGAGTTCCTCCGGATCCACCTGGACGCCGCGGGCTGGACCCCCACGACGGGCGACGACTGGGATCTTTTCTGGTCGAACGCAATGCATGACCTCGCGGTGTTCGCCGGCCTCGACGACGGCCGTACGGTGAATCACTTCCCCGGCATCGCGCCCCTGCACTACAAGGACGAGCTCGCGCACTTCGTCGCTCGCGCCGGCCACGCGTTCCATCCGCGCACGTTCTCGATGCCGTGGCAGTACGACGATCTCGTCGCCGAGATGGCCGCCGCACCAGCAGCGCTGTGGCTGCGCAAGCAGAAGCGCTGGATGGCCGGCGAGGGGATGGCGATCCTCACCGACGACGTCCCGATACCGCTCGACGAGCGATGGCTCGTGCAGCGCTACGTTGCCAACCCGCTCCTGCTGCCCGGCCACCCGTACAAGCACGTGCTCCGGCGCTACGTCGTGGTCACCTCGCTCGACCCGCTGGTCGCCCATGTCCACGGGAACGGCCCGGTGAAGTTCACGTCGCGTCCGTTCAGCCTCACCCCCGAGGCGCTCCGCGACCCCGTCGTGCATCTGACCAACCCGCCGGTCCAACGTCGGAACACCGATGTCGACGATCCGGTCCGCGGCCTCGATCAGCACGACTACCGGTCGCGCCTCGCCGAGGTCGGCATCGACGCCGAGCACCTCTTCGGCCGGATCGACAGCATGCTCGCCGACACGCTCCGGGCCGTTCACGAACCGGTGCTCGCGCTCAGTCGCGAATGGTCGCCGCGGCTCGACCGCTGCTTCGAACTGCTCGGTTTCGACCTGATGGTCGACGACGCGCTCGACCCGTGGCTGCTCGAGTGCAACATCAGCCCGGCGCTCGGCGTGCGCGGCCGACCCGGATCACCGCATCATGACGCGCAACGGCGCGCCAAGGAGCCGATGGTGCGCGACATGCTGCGACTCGTCGGGCTGCTCGACGGCCCGCACGCGTTTCAGCCGCTCGTCACGGCCGGCTGATCGCGCCGGTATTCCCGGATCAACTCCCTGGCTGCGGCACGATCACGGCGGCGGGGGGCGGAAGTCGTCGCCACCGGGCAACGTGGAGCCGTAGCCGAGGTTCGGCCGGGTGACGAAGCCGAGACCACCGCCCAGCTTCAGGCTCGTCCCCGACAGGTCGGCACCCGACTGCATGCCGCTGTAGCTGAGTGAGGTCGCGTCGAACCCGAAGCCCTCCACCTCCGGCTCGTACGACGCCGCCCGTTCGAGGATGCCGTCGAGCACCTGTCGCTCCGCATCGTCGAGGTCGAGCGCGTCGAGCTTCGCCCCGAGGCCGTTCAGCACGTCTGCGTTGATTTCGGTCATCGGCATCCTCCGTCGTCGTCGATGGTCGTTGTCCGCCATGGTGCCTCTTCGGCCCACACCGGCCCGAGATCTAGTATTGCAGGATGGCGGGACGGGGGTCGACGGCACCAGGGTCGACGGCACCCTGGTCGACGGCACCCTGGTCGACGGCGAAGAGTCGGGTCGTCCGGTGACGACGGACTTCGAGACGATCGAGAAGGGCGGCATCCGTGTGCGATACCGGCCGGGCACCGCCGGCGAACGGGCGGCCCGGCCGATGGCGTCGGCTGCTGCGAAGGCCCGGCGGCTGCTCGCCGGGCTCGGCTCGGAGCCCGACATCGACGTGCCGTGCATCTACCTCGACGACGCGTTCAACGACCCGGGCGACCCGGACACGGTCGTCACGGAGGGCAGTGTCGTCGACGCGCAGTCCGGTGAGGTGTGGATGGTCGTCGGCCCGGAGGCTCCGCCGGAACCGCCTCATCGCCCGCTGGCCCTGCTGTTCGGGGCGGGTCTCCCGTGCCTCGACGAGGTCGAGCTGCTCGTCGAGGGGTACGGGCTGCACCTCGCCGACATCGGTCCGACCCGTTCGCAGCTCCCGCCGGTGCTGCCCCCGCTCGACGCTGCCGGTGGCGAGCTGCGCGCTGCGATGGCGGTCGACTTCGTGCGCTTTCTGCTCGACCGGGAGAACGAGAACGCCCTGAGAGCGTTGCTCGCGGCGCCGCACGGCGCCCTCGACACGCGGTTCCGGGAGCTGTACGGCGCGCCTGCCGCCGCGCTGGAACAGGCATGGCGCAACGAGGTGCTGGCCGGCGAGCCCGATGTGAAGCCGATGGAGTTCCTGCGGCTCTCGGCGCGCTATCTGCGCCCGTACTGGGCGCGCCAGCTCGAGGTGTTCGGCTACATGCTGCTCAGCCTCGCCTTCACCGCAGCGTTCCCGTACGTGTCGAGGTCCCTGTTCGACACGGCGATCCCGAGCGGCGACTTCGGGGAGGTGCTCCAGTTGCTCGTCGTGCTCGGTGTCGCGTTCGTCGTGTCGCTCCTCGCCGGCCTCCGCCAGGCGTACCAGAGCGCGTGGGTCAGTGGCGCGGTCGTCCGCGACATCCGCCAGACGATGTTCGACAAGCTGCAGGTGCTGCCCTCGTCGTGGTTCCACCGGTATCAGCAGGGCGACGTGCTCGCCCGGCTGTTCTCCGACGTCGGTGCCGTGCAGTCCGGTCTGTCCGACACGATCGGCCGGGGGATCTTCCAGCTGCTCACGCTCGTCGTGACCGCGGTGATCATGCTGACGATCAACGTGCCGATGGGTCTCGTCGTGCTCGCCGGCGCGCCGCTCGTCGGGCTCGTGTACAAGACGATGGCGAAGGGCGCCCAGGAGCGCAGCATCGATCTGCGCGAGGACAACAGCGCACTGCTCAGCGTCGCCGCGGAGAACTACACCGCGATCCCGGTCGTGAAGATGTTCGGCCTCGGCGGCCGTGAGAGTCTCCGGTTCGGGCGGGCATCCGATCGGCTCTTCCGGTCGCAACGCCGGCTCAGCCTGTTCGGCGGGTTGTTCGGCCTGTCGGTCAACATGATCACGACGATGCTGCGCCTGGGCGTGCTCGGCTTCGGAGCCTGGCTGATCCTCGAGGGGCGGTTCACCGTCGGCGGGCTCGTCGCGTTCCTCGCGATCATGGGCGAGGTGATCAACCCGGTCACCGTTCTGACCACCATCGGTCAGGACATCCAGGCCGCGACCGGCGCCCTCGTGAGGATCAACGAGGTGCTCGATGCCGAACCGGAGCCGCGCGCCGCAGACGCCGTGGAGCTGCCGCGACTCACGACCGAGCTGCGGTTGTCCGACGTGTCGTTCTCGTACTCGCCGGAACGGCGCGCGCTCGACGGCGTCGATGCGGTGATCCCCGCCGGCAGCAACGTCGCGTTCGTCGGCCCGTCCGGTTCCGGCAAGTCGACCGTGCTGCGGATGATCATGAGGATGTACGAGCCGGAGGAGGGCACGATCTCGCTCGACGGGATCGATGTCGGCACGGCCACCGTCGAGTCCCTGCGGGGCCAGATCGGGGTGGTCTTCCAGGACCCGTTCCTGTTCAACACGACGATCCGTGAGAACATCGAACTGGGCAAGCCGGGCGCCACCGACGACGAGGTGCTCGCCGCGGGTGCCGCCGCCGAGATCGACACGTTCATCGGCTCGCTCCCGAACGGGTACGACACGCTCGTCGGCGAGCGCGGCACCAACCTGTCGGGCGGCCAGCGTCAGCGCGTGTCGATCGCGCGGGCGTTGATCCGCGACCCCCGAATCCTGCTGCTCGACGAGGCCACCTCGGCGCTCGACCCCGGCACCGAACGCCAGATCACCGCGACGCTGCGCCGCGTCGGCGCCGACCGCACCGTCATCGCGATCACCCACCGGCTGACCTCGATCACCGACTACGACTCGATCTTCGTGATCGACGCCGGCCGTCTCGTCGAATACGGACGACACGACGAACTGGTCGCGCTCGGCGGGACCTATGCCCACCTCTGGGCGGAGCAGACCGGGACCGAGCGCCGTGAACTCGCGCCGTTCGACAGCGCCGCCGCGCTCGCGTCGACGCCGCTCTTCCGGGACACCGACGACGAGACGCGCCGCGACGTGGCGGCGCGCCTGCGGGCCTTCGTCCTGCAGCCCGGTGAGACGATCGGCGACGAGTCGGGCGGCCTCGTGATCGTTCGGGAGGGTCGCGGTGCGGTGCTCGCACCATCGGATCTCGGTGGCACCGCCGTCACGACCGAACTCCGTTCCGGCGACGTGTTCGGTGTCAAGGCGTTGATCGGCGGGAGCACCGGAACTCGTTTGCGCGCGATCGACTCGCTCGTCCTGCTCGAACTCGACAACGCAGTGCTCGACGGCATCGCCGCCCGGTTGCCGTCGGTTGCGGCTGCGCTCGCCGGCTCACGTTCATCGGGGCCGACCCACGGCCGCCGCCTCGCGAGCGCCGCGTTTGCGGCAGCAGCGCCCGGCCCGGCCGGGGCGACGGCACGCAACTCGAACGCATCCACAGGGAGCACCGCATGACCTCCGTCGCCCGCCCCGTGCTCGACGCGATCGTCGCCGCGGCCGTCGACGTGACCGCCGCGTCGGTCGGCTGGCTGCTGATGATCGACGACGAGGACCTCGTCGTCGTTGCGGCAGCCGGCGGCTCCGACCCGCAGGCGCGCCTCGGCGAGCGCGTCGCAGTCAGCGGCGTGGCCGGGCTGGTGATCTCCTCGGAACAGGCCGCGGCGATCGACACACCGCCGTCGGACACGTCCAACGTCGGCGCCGGTGGACTCGACGGCAACCCTGCAGGCGTTCTGGCAGCACCGTGCGGCGACGACGATGTGCTCGGCGTGCTCGAGTTGGCACGGCCGCAGGGGAGCGGGCCGTTCACGGTCGACGACATCGAGGAGGCGACGCTGCTCGCCCGGGTCGCCGGTGCGGCCCTCGCCGAACTCGACGACGCGCTGGCGACCGTGCCGTCACCGGGCGAGCTCGCCGCCGGCCTCGAACGGTTGGCTGTCGCCGCGCCGGCCCGCTACGCCGTCGTGGCCCGTCTGCTCGCCTCGTTGTTCGAGGCCGACCGATGAGTGACCCACCACGCCCGGCATGGACACAGGCCGGTGAGGGCCTCGACGTCGGCGACGCGCCCCGCCTCGACGAGTTGACGCCCGAGTGGGCCTGGGGCGGTGCCGACGGCGCCGGCGTTCGCATCGCGGTGATCGACAGTGGGATCGACGCGGCCCACCCCCGGCTCGACGACTGCGTCGACCGTGACGCCGCCGTGTCGTTCGCTGTTCGCAACGGTGAGGTCGTGCGGAGCGATGGGCCACACGACGACTCGTTCGGTCACGGCACGGCATGCGCGGGCATCGTCCACTCGATCGCCCCGGCCGCTCGCGTCACGAGCATCAAGGTGCTCGGCAACGGTCTGCAGGGCAAGGCTGCTGCATTCCACGCCGGGCTGACACATGCGATCGATGCGGGTTTCGACGTGGTCAACCTGTCGCTCGGCACCCGCAAGCGTGACTGGGCGCTCGCGTTCCACGATGTGTGTGACCGGGCGTACTTCGGGAACTCGTTCATCGTCACCGCAGCGAACAACGTGCAGCGGCGCAGTTTCCCCTCCCTGTACGCGTCCGTTGCCAGCGTGGCGTGCAACCTCGACGACGACCCACTGCGATTCCACGTCAACCCCGAGCCCCCGACCGAATTCCTCGCCCGCGGGATCGACGTCGAGGTGGCCTGGCTGGACGGCCAGACGATTCGGACCACCGGCAACTCGTACGCCGCCCCGCACATCGCCGGCATCGCAGCGCTGATCCGCTCGAAGCATCCGGGCCTCCGCCCGTTCCAGCTGAAGACCGTGCTGTGGGCGACCGCGGCGAACGTGCGCGAACGGTCGTCGGTGCCGGTCGCCGGGAAGCTGACCCGGGCGATGAACCGGTAGCGGGCGGCCGGGCTGCCAGGGGGTCGTGGCACGTTGTGCCACGATGGGTTCGACCCGTTGCCGGCCGCACGAGAGGGAGCATCCGATGAGCGACACGATCACCCCCAAGATGGTGGCCACGCCGAGGGCACAGCTCGCCGAGTCGGCGGGCGTGCGGTCATGAGCGGCGACGCGCTCGGCTCGCTCGGCGGCAAGCTGCGGTCGCTCGACCTCGACCCGCCGGAGGCGAGGGCGCTGGCAATGATCCTGTTGCGGGCCCGCGACGCGGAGCCCGAGGTCGAGGGGTTCGCGTTCGACGTCGGCTCGCTCGGGTTCGACATCGGCGCCACCAGTCGTCAGAGTCTCACCGACGGCGACGGCACCCTCCGTGGCGACCGCGGGTTCAAGGGGACCGACGAGGAACTCCAGGCGATCGTCGACGACCTGACCCGTCGCTGACGGCCGACGTCCGCGTCGCCGGCGTGAGAGTGGTCACCGTCCGGTCGAGCGCAGCTCGCCCCACCAGCGGGATGCGACCGGACACGCTGCTCTGATCCGGGCGAGGTCGGCGGCGGGTACGGCGCCGGCCCGGGTCGGTGCAGCAACGACCTGGTGGGCTTGGTCGACCGCCCACCGTCGGTCGGCTTCGGTCGGTACGCGATCGAGCACGAACGCGACGAGTTCGACCAGCGTGTCGACCGGTTCGGTGGTCAACCGCTCGTACGTGAGGTGGTACACCTGCCGGTCGGGGACCGTGGCCAACGCCCGTTCGGCGTTCGTCGTCCATCGGTCCACCATCGCCGCGAGCGCTACCGGGTCGGCGAACCGGGGGGCGCGCCAGCGCGGCGCATCACCCTGCTCGATCGCGAGGTAGAGCCGGAAGAACGATCCCGCGCGCATCGACAGCGCCGTTTCGACCGGATCGCGCAGGAGCGTGACGTACCTGGCGTCGGGGAAGCCCGCCGTGATCGCCCGCGCATGGGGCAGGCTGCCGCCGGTGCGCTCGACCCAGGTCGAGCCCCCGAACATGTCGCGGAGGAGGTCCAGCGTGAACCGGAAGTGGTCGGGCGCCGGCCGTACCGGTCGGGAGCGCACTGCCTGTTCCAGCTCCCGGCGCACGCGCCACGGGTCGTCGTCCAGGAACGGAAGGGTGTACGCCATCAGCAACGACACGTCGCGATCGGCCGCAGGAAGGTACAGCAGCTCGTCGGTCGGTTCGCGCCGCCAGAACTCGATCCGCTCGGGCAAGGACGGCCGGGTCAGCACCTCCCAGAACGCGGCGCCGTCGAGCTGCACCTGCGGGTCGAAGTAGATCTCCTCGAGCGCCGGTTCGAGCAGATCGGACACGACGACGACGTCCGGATGGGCAGTGAGGCGGCGGGCGAGAAACGTCGAACCCGAGCGGCCGGAGGTGAGGACGAACGAACCGGTCACGTCGAAACGACCGGTGGCGGATCGATCACGGGGTCATGATGTCAGACGGGCACCTCGACGCGCTCGCTCCGCCGGTCAGTCGGTTGCGAGTGGCCCGATCGTGCGCCGGACGAGGGGAACGCCCGGGCGGTACGCGAGGTGGTGGTGGGTCGGCGCGTCGAGGACGACCGCGTGGCCCGCCGACCCGGGGCTGAGCCGGCCCACGTCGTCGCGGCGGAGTGCGGCCGCGCCGCCGATCGTGACCGCCTGCACCGCCTCGTCGATCGTCATGTGCATTTCGCGTACGGCGAGCGCGATGCAGAACGA
The DNA here is from genome assembly GCA_024644465.1 of Ilumatobacteraceae bacterium. Classification (GTDB taxonomy): domain Bacteria; phylum Actinomycetota; class Acidimicrobiia; order Acidimicrobiales; family Ilumatobacteraceae; genus Ilumatobacter_A. The sequence continues at coordinate 17,849 of JAHEKY010000014.1, forward strand.
CAACGACGTCGTGTAACTCGACCCGGGATTGCAGTTCGACGCGATCGCGACCGTGGCTCCCGCGTCGATGACCCGGCGCGCGTCCGGGTACGGCTGCCGCGTCGAGAAGTCGGTGGCCGGGAGGAACGTCGCGACCGTGTCGCTCCCGGCGAGCGCGGCGATGTCGTCGTCGGTGAGGTACGTGCAGTGGTCGACCGACGCGCAGCCGCACTCCACGGCGAGCTGCACGCCCGGGCCGTGGCCCAGTTGGTTGCCGTGCAGCCGCAGCCCGAGCCCCGCGTCACGGCCCGCGTGCAGCACCGCGCGGCACTGGTCGGCGTCGAACGCACCGGTCTCGCAGAACGCGTCGATCCAGCGGGCGTGCGGCGCGGCGCCGCGCAGCATCTCACCGCACACCAGGTCGATGTAGTCGTCTGGGCGGCCCTCGAACTCCGCCGGGAGGAGGTGCGCGCCGAGGAACGTCGACTCGGTCGTGTACGTCTCGGCGATCGTGAGCGAGCGGACCTCGTCGTCGACGTTCAACCCGTATCCGGACTTGATCTCGATCGTCGTCGTTCCGGCTCGGTGCGCCTCGGCGAGACGCAGACCGACGAGCGCGTGCAGGTCGTCGGTCGACGCGGCACGCGTGGCGTCCGTCGTCGTGCGGATGCCACCGCCGTCGTAGGCGTCGCCGGCCATCCGGGCGACGAACTCTGCGGAGCGGTCCCCTGCGAACACCAGATGGGTGTGGGAGTCGACGAACCCGGGCAGCACACACGCGCCGTCGGCGTCGACGCGCCGGTCGCCGATCGCGCCCGCCGGCCCGACCCACTCGACGATGTCGTCGGTGATGACGATCGACGCGTCCTCGACGATCCCGAGCGGACCGCGTCCGAGCGCTTCGTCGTTCGTGACGAGCGACCCGATGTTGTCGACCACCAACGATGCCATCGCGTCAGCGTTCCATGATCTGCGCGATCGTGGCGCGCAATTCGTTTGGGGCGTCGATCCGGAGGTGCCGCCCGTCCTCCACGACCGGCACCCCGTCGACGACGACGTGGGTGACGTCGGCGGCGGTCGCGGCGAACACGACCGCAGGGAGTTCGGCCCCGGCCGCAGCTCCCGCCGTCCGGACGGAGTCGAGCGTGACGGTGACGAGGTCGGCGCGTCGGCCGACGGCGATCGTGCCGGCGTCGTCCCACCCGAGAGACTCGTGACCGTCGACCGTCATCATCGCCAGCAGGGCCGACGTCGCGTGCCGGCCGCGGCGTTCGGCGCGCAGCCGATCATGGAGCTCGACCGCTCGGGCCTCTTCGAACATGTCGACGACGGCGTGCGAGTCGGTCCCGAGCGTCAGCGCGACCCCCGCCCCGACGAGCTCGGTGCTCGGGCCGATGCCGTCACCGAGGTCGCGTTCGGTCGTCGGACAGAAGCACACGCCCGCGTCCGCGGCGGCGAGGCGGGTGATGTCGCCGCTGCCGAGATGGGTGCCGTGGACCGCGGTGAACCGCGTGTCGAGCACGCCCGCGCTGGCGAGCAAACCGGTCGGCGTGCGGCCGTGGTGGGCGATGCACTGCTCGTTCTCCACCCGCTGCTCGGACACATGGGCGTGCACGGGGGCACCGCTCGCCGTCGCCCAGTTGCGCACGGTCTCCATCGAGACGGGATCGACGGCACGCACCGAATGGATCGCAGCGCCGATCAGCGCGTGCGGCCCGGGTCGCAGCTCGTCGACGCGCGCCGCCCACACGTCTGCAGAGCCGTCGGTGAACCGGCGCTGCACCCCGTCGATCGTCGCGTAGCCGTCGGGGCCGAGCCCGCCGTGCAGGTACAGGGTGTCGAGCAGCGTGATCCGGATGCCGGCGTCCGCGGCCGCCTCCAGCAACGCGGCACCGAACTCGTTCGCATCGACGTACGGGCGGCCGTCGGGCTGATGGTGGAGATAGTGGAACTCGCCGACGGTCGTGATGCCGGCCATCGCCATCTCCGCGAAGACCGCTCGGGCGAGGCGGTGATACGTGTCGGGTTCGAGCCGGGACGCGACGGTGTACATCACGTCGCGCCAAGTCCAGAACGAGCCGTCACCCGCCTGGGTGTGGGATCGCAACGCGCGGTGGAACGCGTGGCTGTGGGCGTTGGCGAAACCCGGCAGGGTCAGGCCGTGCAGGACGGTCGCGCCGGCCGGCGCCGGGATGCCGACCCCGATGTCGCTGAACCGGCCGTCGGCGATCGCGACGGCCACGCCGTCGACGGCGGCGCCGTCGACCAGCGCCTGCTCGCACCAATAGCTGGCGGTGCTCATCGGCGGCCGCTCACGGTGTCGTCACGACCCGACCCGTTCGACGAACGCGGTGATCCGCTCGATGAACGCGTCGCGATGGTGCTGTTCGAACTCCTCCCACGTCGACAGCGTCGTGCGGTCCTCGACGCGGTCGATGAACAGCACGCCGTCGAGATGATCGCATTCGTGTTGCCAGGTGCCGGCGGTCAGCCCGCGCATCGTCTCGTCGTGCGGTGTGCCGTCGCGGTCGCGGTAGCGGACCCGGATGTTGACGTGCCGCAGCACGTTGCCGCGCAGCGGGACCGACAGGCAGCCCTCGTTCACCTCGACGAGTTCGTCGTCGAGGACGTCGATCACCGGGTTGATCGCCACGGTCAGCGGGATCCGTGGCTTGTAGGGGTAGCGCGGGTTGTCGTCGACTTCCATCACGGCGATCCGCAATCGCTCGCCGATCTGGGTCGCTGCGAGACCGGCGCCGTTCGCGGCCCGCATCGTGTCGATCAGGTCGTCGATCACGCCCTGCACCCGATCGCTCGCGATGTCTGCGGGCGCGACGTCCGACGCCCGCACCCGAAGTTCCGGGTCGCCGATCGTGAGGATCGGCCGCACGCTCACGCCGCCACCGGACACGTCAAAGTTGTGTCAGACACAACTTTGACGGGCGCGCTGTCGAGTTCGGGCATCACGCACCATCTTCGCGGGCCGGCATCGGGACGCGGACGCCGCGCTCGGAGGCGACGTCCCTGGCGTGCTCGTACCCGGCGTCGACGTGGCGGATCACGCCGGTCGCCGGATCGTTCGTCAGCACCCGCTCCAGCTTCTGCGCGGCCAGCGCCGTGCCGTCGGCGACGCTCACCTGGCCGGCGTGGATCGAGCGGCCGATGCCGACGCCGCCGCCGTGATGCACGCTGACCCACGTCGCGCCGGAGCAGGTGTTGACGAGGCCGTTGAGCAGCGGCCAGTCGGCGATCGCATCGGATCCGTCGAGCATCGCCTCGGTCTCGCGATACGGCGACGCGACCGAGCCCGAGTCGAGATGATCGCGCCCGATCACGACCGGGGCGCTCAGCTCCCCGCTGCGAACCATCTCGTTGAAGCGCAGGCCGAGCCGATGCCGTTCGCCGTAGCCGAGCCAGCAGATCCGGGCGGGCAGGCCCTGGAACGCGACGCGTTCGCCGGCGAGGCGGATCCACCGCGCGAGCGACTCGTTCTCCGGGAACTCCTCCAGCACGGCCCGGTCGGTTGCGGCGATGTCGGCAGGATCGCCCGACAGTGCCACCCACCGGAACGGCCCGACGCCCTCGCAGAACAGCGGCCGGATGTACGCCGGGAGGAACCCCGGGTAGTCGAAGGCGCGGTCGAACCCGCCGAGCTGCGCTTCCGCACGGAGGCTGTTGCCGTAGTCGAACACCTCGGCGCCGGCGTCCATGAACCCGACCATCGCCTGGCAGTGCGTGGCCATCGCAGCCTGCGCCCGCCGGGTGAACTCACCGGGGTCGGTCCGTCGCAGCTCGTCGGCCGCCTCCGGCGAGAGGTCGTTCGGCAGATAGCTGAGCGGATCGTGCGCGCTCGTCTGATCGGTGACGATGTCCGCCTCCACGCCGTCGGCCAGCAACCGCGGGATCACGTCGGCGGCGTTGCCGAGCAGCCCGACCGACAGGGGGGTGCGGCTCGCCTTCGCCTCGCGCACCCGGCTCACCGCGCTCGCGTAGTCCGGCGCGATCTCGTCGAGGTACCGGTGGTCGACGCGGCGCTGCAGCATGTCCGGGTTGACGTCGACGATCAGCACGACGCCGTCGTTCATCGTGACGGCCAGCGGTTGCGCCCCGCCCATCCCGCCGGCGCCGGCGGTGATCGTGAGCGTGCCGGCGAGCGACCCACCGAAGCGTTTGCGGGCGATCGCCGCGAAGCACTCGTAGGTGCCCTGGAGGATGCCCTGCGTCCCGATGTAGATCCACGACCCGGCCGTCATCTGCCCGTACATCGTCAGCCCGGCATTCTCGAGGCGGCGGAACTCGTCCCAGTTCGCCCAGTCCGGGACGAGGTTCGAGTTGGCGATCAGCACCCGCGGCGCCCACTCGTGGGTGCGCAACACGCCGACCGGCTTGCCGGACTGGACGAGCATCGTCTCGTCCTCGCGCAGCGTCGTCAGCGTGTCGAGCATCGCCCGGTACGCGCCCCACGACCGCGCGGCGCGGCCCGTTCCGCCGTACACGACGAGCGCGTCGGGGTTCTCGGCGACCTCGGGATCGAGGTTGTTCTGGAGCATGCGGAACGCCGCCTCCTGTTGCCACCCGAGACAGGACAGTTCGGTGCCGCGAGGTGCGCTGATGTTGCGCACGGGAGTGCCGATGTCGAAGCTGCTCATGGCTTGCAGTGTGCGCGGAATGTTCCTACGATGTCAACCGACGACAACTCTTGTCATGGAGTGACAAATCGATGGATGCGAACGCAAGTGGCGAACAGGTGCCCCGAGCCGTCGGCCGGGTCCTCGACCTGCTCGAGATCGTGCTCGCTGCAGGGTCCTGCAACCTGTCGGCGGCGGCCGCGGCCGCCGATCTGACACCGACGACGGCGCTGCGCCATCTCCGTGCGCTCGAGGCCCGCGGGTACGTCCGCCGCGACGGCGACGGCAACTTCTCCGCGGGGTCGACGATCGTGCGGATCGCAGCCGCACTGAACGACGCGGGCCCGCTGGCGCGGCTCGCAGCGATCGCGCAGCCCTACCTCGACGAGCTCGCCGCGACGACCGGAGAGTCGACGTACCTCGCGGTGAGCGACGGGGTGCAGGCGACCTACGTCGCGGCGGCCGTCAGCACGCACGCGATCCGCCACGTCGGTTGGGTCGGCCAGAACGTGCCCCTCGGCGGAACCGCGGTCGGCGAGGCGCTCGGCGACCCGACGCGGGCGGCGGTCCGCACCGGAGCGGTCGAGCCCGACATCACGGCGGTCTCCCAGGCGTTGCCGACCGACGGCGGGCCGGGCGTTGCGATCTCGGTGATCGGGCCGGTGCACCGGCTCGGCGCCGAGCGGCGGCGGGCGGTCGTCGGGGCGTTGGGCGCCGTGGTCGAGCGCCTCTCCGCCGACCTCGGGCTCGGGACGATGGAGGTGTCGGCATGACGGTCCACCTGGACGGGCCCGGCGTCACGGTCGGCGATGTCGTCGCCGTCGCCCGCGACGGGGCGGTGGTCGAGCTGACCGACGCCGCCGTCGATCGGATGCGGCGGGCGAGGGCGGTCGTCGAGGAACTCGCGGAGGGCGAACCGAAGTACGGCATCTCGACCGGGTTCGGTGCGCTGGCCACCGTGTCGATCCCGCCGGAACGCCGCCAGGCACTCCAGCACTCCCTGATCCGTTCCCACGCCGCCGGGATGGGGGACCCGGTCGAGGACGAGGTCGTGCGCGCGATGATGCTGCTGCGCGTCCGCACGCTGGCGCTGGGCGCGAGCGGCGCCCGTCCACTCGTCGCCGACGCGATCGTCGCGATGCTCAACGCGCAGATCACACCGGTCGTGTACGAGTACGGCTCGCTCGGCGCCAGCGGCGACCTCGCCCCCCTCGCGCACTGCGCGCTCGCGCTGATCGGTGAAGGCGACGTACACCACGCCGGCGAGCGCGCGCCGGCTGCCGAGGCGCTCCGCGCCGCCGGGCTCGCGCCGATCGAGCTCGCCGAGAAGGAGGGGCTCTCGCTGACGAACGGCACCGACGGGATCCTCGGCATGCTCTGTCTCGCGATCCACGACGCCGGGCAGATCGTCGACGAGGCGGACATGATCGCCGCGATGACCGTCGAGGGGCTGCTCGCGACCGACCGCGCGTTCGCGTCCGACCTGCAGGACCTCCGGCCGCATCCCGGCCAGGCGGCGTCCGCGGCGAACCTACGCACGATGCTCGCCGGGTCGCCGATCGTCGCCAGCCACGCGACCGACGACCCACGCGTGCAGGACGCGTACTCGATCCGGTGCACGCCGTCGGTCCACGGTGCGGTGCGCGACACGCTCGAACACGTGCGCCGCGTCGTCGGTCACGAACTCGCGGCGGCGATCGACAACCCGATGGTGCTGCCGGACGGCCGCGTCGAGTCGTGCGGCAACTTCCACGGCGCGCCGGTCGGCCTCGCCGCCGACTTCCTCGCCATCGCAGTGGCGGAGATCGGCTCGATCGCAGAGCGGAGGATGGACCGGATGCTCGACCGGACCCGATCGCACGGGCTGCCGCCATTTCTCGCAGACGAGGCCGGCGTCGACAGCGGGCTGATGATCGGGCACTACACCGCGGCGTCGATGGTCGCCGACAACAAGCGCCTCGCGGTGCCGGCATCGGTCGACTCGTACCCGACGTCGGGGATGCAGGAGGACCACGTGTCGATGGCGTGGAACGCGGCCCGCAAGCTGCGAACGGTGATCGCCAACGTCCGCCGCGTGCTCGCCGTCGAGTACGTGATCGCGGCGCGGGCGATCGATCTGCGGGCCCCGCTCCAGCCGGCGGAGGCGACCGGAGCACTCGTGGAATTGCTGCGCGCGGTCGTCGACGGGCCCGGGCCCGATCGGTTCCTGGCGCCGGAACTGCACCGCGCGGAGCGGCTCCTCGTCGAGGGTCGCCTCCACGCCCAGCTCGCCCGCCACGACATCCACCTCGCGCCGTAGCAACGACAAAGTTGTGTCTGACACAACTTTGTCGTCGTCCTCGACGGGGCTTTGGTTTGTCGTTTGTCGCAGGCGGGAGCGGGAACTCTCGAGCAATGTCGGACGTCGAACGAACCATGACACGCACGATTGCCTCCATCGCGCCGGTGCGCCGGCGCCATTCAGCGCTCGTCGCCCTCGTCGCCGTCGCCGGGCTGGCCGTTGCCGCGTGTGGCGACGACACCGCCGAACCGGGCCCGGGCACGCTCCCACCCGGCTCGGACGGGCCGACGACCGATGTGCCGACCACCGATGCGCCGGGCAGCTACGACCACCCGGTCGGTGCCGACGACGTGGTGTTCGAGTACTCCGAGGTCGGTGGGTTCACGACCCGGGAGTTCGCGTTCCAGCGCATCCCGGCGATCCTGGTGTCCGGTGACGGCCGGGTGTTCACGCCGGGCGCGCAGATCGCGATCTACCCGGGGCCGATGCTGCCGGCGATCCAGGTCCAGTCGATCACGCCGGCCGGCATCCAGCGTCTGCTCGACGCCGCCCACGATGCCGGCCTGTTCGCCGAGATCGACTACAGCGCCGAGACGAACGTCGCCGACGCGACGACGGCGCAGGTCGTGATCAACGCCGACGGGTCGAGGTGGGTCCACGCCGCGTACGCGCTCGGCTTCGCGCCGCTCGGAGCGGACGAGCCGACCCCGGAGCGGCAGGCACTGGCCGACTTCCTCGCACTGCTGGGCGATCTCCCCGCACTCGTCGGTGCGGCGGAACTCGGTGAACAGGAGATCCATCAGCCGGAGCGATTCGTCGTCGAGGCGCTCGTCGCCGACGACCTGTCGGCCTACAGCGCGGACGTCGAACCGAACGTCGTCGAGTGGCCGACTGACGCCAGCGTGCGCCTCGCGGATCTCGCGACGACGGCCGGGAGCGGGGAGTGCACGATCGTGTCGGCCGACGAGTTCGGCGACCTGTTCTCCTCGGCGAACCAGCTGACGTTCTTCGCCGAGGGCGACCGGACGTATCAGGTGCTCGTCCGTCCCGCACTCCCCGGCGACGAGTGCCTCGGACCGAGCAGTTGATCCAGCGGTGAGCCTCCGGTGGGGACGCCCGGCGGAGGCTCACCGCGCCAAGACGCCCACGCCGTCCGTCGAAATCCTCGCTCCCGTGTTCCGTCGCGCCGGTCGGGCGGGCAGACTCGCCGGGCGGATGCCGATCGCCGGCACCGCTGACACCACCGCCGTGGAGGGTGACATGTCCCGACAGATCGAATCGGTCGCCGTGCTCGGATGCGGCACGATGGGCTCCGGCATCGCCGCCGCCAGTGTCGCGGCAGGGTGCCGTGTCCTGATGCTCGACGTCGACCCGGATGCCGTCGAGCGTGGCCTGCAGGCCGTCGACGAGGAGCATCGTCATCTCGTCGAGACCGGCACGTTCGACGACGATCTCGCCAAGGTCGCCGGCTACGACTGGATCTGCGAGGCGATCGTCGAAGACGTCGCGATCAAGCAGGAGCTCTTCGCGAAGGTCGAGCCGTTGCGCAAGGACGGGTCGGTGATCAGCTCGAACACGTCCGGGATCCCGTTGCGCGACATCTCCGCAGGCATGCCCGGGCGGTTCCAGCGTGACGTCGCGATCACCCACTTCTTCAACCCGGTGCGGGTGATGAAGCTCTTCGAACTGGTACCGGGTGCGCAGACGAGCCCCGACGTGATCGACGCCTTCGCGGCGTTCGGCGCCGACAAGCTCGGCAAGGGCGTCGTCCACGCGAAGGACACGGTCAACTTCATCGGCAACCGCATCGGGTGTTACTTCATGCTCAGCGGCCTGCACCTCGCGAAGCCGTTCCTCGCGGACGGCATGACGCAGGAGACGGTCGACGCCGTGCTCGGCAAGCCGGTCGGCCTCCCGCCGACGGGGCTGTACGGGTTGATCGACCTGATCGGCCTCGACGTGATGGACCTCGTCGGCAAGAACCTCGCGGTCAACCTGCCGGCGGGTGATGCCGGGCACGCGTTCACGTCGTTTCCCGAGGCCGAGCAGCGGATGCTGGAACGTGGTCAGCTCGGGCGCAAGTCGCGCGAGCTCGGAGGCTTCGGGCGTATCCAGAAGCTCGGCGACGGCACGAAGAAGAAGGAGACGTTCGACCTCGTCGCGGAGGAGTGGCGTGACGCGCGGGAGCCGGACCTCTCCGGTGTCCCGGACGGGCTCGGCGACGTGCTCTTCGAGGACACGCCGCACGGTGATCTGGCCTGGCAGATCTTCGGTGGCACGTTGCGGTACGCCGCCGGCCTCGTCCCCGAGATCGCCGGCGACATCGTCAACATCGACAATGCGATCCGGTGGGGGTTCAACTGGGCGCAGGGCCCGTTCGAGCTGCTCGACACGATCGGCACCGAGCGGGTGATCGAGCGGATCCGCGCCGAAGGCGCAGAGCTGCCCGCGATGCTGCAGGTGCTCGCCGACTCGGGCACCACGACGTTCTACGGTGGCGCCGACGACGCCCGCGAGTACCTCGGCCGCGACGGCGACCGGCACCCCGTCGTCTGACCGTCCCCACCGTTCTGGGGACGTTGTGATGCGGCTTCCGCAACGATCTGTCCACAGAACCCTGGCGGGTGCAGTGGCGTCAGGGCGAGGCGGACGTGACGGCGTCGAGGATCGCCCGCTTCACCGCCCGCGGATTCTCGATCATCATCGTGTGGCCGGTGTCGGCGAGTTCGACGACGCGCGGTTGATCGAGTGCGGCGGCGAGCGCACGGCCACCCTTCGGCGGCGTCATCTTGTCGCCGAGACCGATCACGACCGTCGCCGGGCAGGTCGCAGCCGCGGCCGCGGCCTCGGCGCCCGTGTAGGACAGGCACGCCCGGAAGTCGGCGGCGAGCACCCCGGGCCGACCGTTCTCGACGAGCGCACGCGCGCCGCCGAGCATCCACAGGCCGGGCGTCGGGTTGAGGCCGACGTGGGCGGGTTTGGCGTGGCCCCACGCCGCCATCAGGGCAGCTGCCTGCGGGAGGTCGTGCTCGGCGGCGTCGAGCAGTTCGGGATGCACGGGCATGCCGGTCGCTGTGCCGCACAGCGTGATCGAGGACGTGAGTGCGGGGTATCGGCTGGCGAGTTCGAGCGCGACGAACGTGCCCATCGAGTGGCCGACGACGTGCACGGCGCCGTAGTCGGCCGCCTTCACGAACCGTGCGACCCAGTCGGCCATCTCCTCGATCGTCGTCAGCGCGTCGCCGCCGCTGCGGCCGTGCCCGGGCAGATCGACCGCGACCGCCCGGAACCCCCGGTGTGCGAGGTAGCGCGTCTGCAATTGCCAGACCGTCGAGTCCATGCCGGCGCCGTGGACGAGGAGGACGACGGGGTCGTCGCGGTCGAACTCGACGCCACCGGTCGACGCGTGCGCGTCGTGGCCGTCGACGCTGACGATCATCGCTGACTGGCCTTCAGCGCGCGCTCGAGGTCCTCGATGATGTCGTCCGGGTCTTCGAGGCCGACCGAGAGGCGCACGAGGTCCTCGCTGATCCCGGCGACGTCGAGTTGCTCGGGCGTCATCTGGCCGTGTGTCGTCGAACCCGGATGGATCACCAACGTCTTCGCGTCGCCGACGTTCGCGAGATGCGACGCGAGCTGCACCGCCTCGATGAACTTCCGACCGGCCTCGCGGCCGCCCTTGACGCCGAAGCTGAGGATCGCGCCGGCACCCTTCGGGTACAGGCGTTGCGCCAACTCGTGGTCGGGGTGCGATGGCACGCGGGGGTGCTTGACCCAACTGACGGCGTCGTTGCGTTGCAGCATCTCGACGACCCGGTCGGTGTTCTCCACATGGCGCGCCATCCGCAGCGGGAGCGTTTCGATGCCCTGGAGGAGTGCGAACGCGTTGTGCGGGCTCATGCACGCCCCGAAGTCGCGCAGCCCCTCTGCGCGGGCGCGCATCCCGAGCGCGGACGGGCCGAACTCCTCGGCGAACACGATGCCGTGGTAGCCGGCGTACGGCTCGGTCAGGGTCGGGAACTTGCCGGACGCCGCCCAGTCGAACCGGCCGCCGTCGACGAGCACGCCGCCGAGTGCCGTGCCGTGCCCGCCGAGGAACTTGGTGACCGAGTGCATCACGATGTCCGCGCCGTGCTCGATCGGGCGGAACAGGTACGGCGTCGAGAACGTGGAGTCGACCATCAGCGGCAGCCCGTGGGCGTGGGCGACGTCGGCGACCGCCGCGATGTCCATCACTTCGATGCCCGGATTGCCGAGCGTCTCGCCGTAGCACAGCTTCGTGTTCGGCTGGATCGCTGCGGCGAACGCCGCCGGGTCACGGGGGTCGACGAACGTCGTCGTGATCCCGAACCGGGGCAGCGTCAGGTTCATCATGTTGTACGACCCGCCGTACAGGTTCTTCGACGCGACGATGTGGTCGCCGGCGCTGAGCAACGAGGCGACCGCGAGGTGCAGCGCGGCGGTGCCACTGGCGGTGCAGATCGCGCCGACGCCGCCCTCCAGCGCGGCGATCCGCTCTTCGAGGACCGCCACGGTCGGGTTCGAGATCCGGCTGTAGATGTGGCCGGGCGCCTCGAGGTTGAACAGCGCGGCGGCCTCGTCGGTGTCCGGGAACGAGTACGACGTCGTGAAGTAGATCGGTACCGCCCGCGAGCCGGTCGTCGGATCGGGACGCTGACCCGCGTGCAGGCTGAGCGTGTCGAAGCGGTAGAAGTCGGGTGCAACCATGCTGCGACACTACCGATCGGCCCGGCGCCGCCTCCGCCCGACCGCCCCACCATCCCCACCCCCCACCACCCCCCACGCCTTCCCGTGCCTTCCGGTGAGAGGTGAGAGCACCCCTGCCTCCTCACTCTCACCGCAACGCCGTGAACCGGGGCTGCGGTGAGATCTGGGAGGACCTGTCCCTCTCACCTCTCACCGGAGGGTTGGATGGGCGTGGTAGGAACGCGACGATGAGCTGGTTCGAAGCGGAGACGGCGGTCGAGCGGATCACCGACGTCCGCTGGTCGGCGCACGTGTCGGGCCACTGGAACATCGGGACCAATCCGAACGGCGGCTACCTGGCGGCGATCGCGCTGCGGGCGCTGCGCCGACTCGGCCCCCACCCCGACCCGATCTCGGTCACGACGCACTTCCTGCGGCCGGGCACCGCCGGCGCGGCGGCCGAGGTGATCACCGAGTTGATCCGCGAGGGCAGGACGATCACCACCGCCAGGGCGACGCTGACCCAGGACGGCACGCCCCGCCTCGAGATGATCGCGTCGCTCGCCGATCTCACCGCGCCGGCCGACGTCGACCACGCCCTGACGATCGCGCCCCCCTCGATCCCCCCGCCAAGCGAGTGCGTCCTGCGCTCGGGCGTCGAGCAGGGGATCGAGCTGCCGATCCTCGACCGGCTCGACATCATGATCGATGCCGACCAGGCCGCCGCGGGCCGAGCCGGAACCGCAGCGGTGTCCGGCTGGATCCGCCTCGGCGACGGCGCCGAGCCCGATGTGCTCGCCCTGCTGCTGTTCGCCGATGCCTTCCCGCCGAGCTTGTTCGGGCTGCTCGGCGTCGTCGGCTGGGTGCCGTCGATCGAGCTGACCGTGCACGTCCGTCGTCGACCCGCGAGCGGCTGGATCCTCGGGCAGTTCTCGACCTCCGACCTGCACCGCGGCCGGATGATCGAGAATGGCGCGCTGTGGGACGAGTCCGGGGCACTCGTCGCACAGTCGCGCCAGATCGGGTTGTTGCTGCCGCGCCCGGCGCCGACGGAACGCTGAGCGCTAGGAGGCCCGCACGGTTCGTCGATGCCGGACCGATCTCACGTGCCCGGTGTGAACTTCGCGAGGACCTTGCCCGAACCGGACAGGTTCTCCGAGCCGTTGCCGGTGTCGATGTCGAACATGTATGTACACCACACCCCCTTCTGCTTGCCGCTGCCTTTCGTGATCGGCGGGTCGGAGAACGGTCCGTGCACCGCGCCGCCGGGGTCTGTGTACGTGAATTTCGCGTCCTCGAACGCGAGCGGGACGAGGGTCTGGTTCGACCCGATGACCTGCGCGGCCGCGAACGGACCGTTGCCGTGGCCGATGACCTCGTAGGTGCCCGCCGACCCGCAGTCGACGTGGATCGGCGCGAACGACTGTCCGTTGGCCTGCCCGGCTCCGACCGAGCCCGCCGCGACGGTGCTGAGCGCGAAGGCGGCGATGACGCCCGCGACGAACCGATGTGACATTTCGATTTCCCTCCTTGCAGTCACGGCGGGCGACTGCGCCGCCGCAGTCGACCGTACGCTCGGCCATCGGGACTGTCAATAGCCATTGCGGCAATGACTGTTGCGAGGCGCGCCGAACGTGCCACGCTCGACCAGATGGCACCCGACGTCCGCCGCACCACCGACCACCTCATCGTCGTGCTGAAGCAACTCGACGAGATGGCGGAGGCGAACATCGGCCGGTCGCGACGGATCAAAGAGCGCATCGACCACCTCCTCGAACGTCTCGAGGCCGGCGAGGAACTCGCGGCGATCGTCGAGGGCGAATCGCAGCCGTTGATCCCGACACTGATCACCGAGAACATCGAGGCGTTGCAGGACGTCGGCTCGGCGCTCCGCAGGGCCGAGGCTGCCGCCCTGCGTGCGCACGGCTACACGATGGGCGAGATCGCGTCCCTGTTCGGCGTCACCCGGCAGCGGATCTCGGCATTGCTCGACGAGTCGCGGGGAGGTTGAGTCAGAGGTCGTAGGCGACCGGGTGCTGCGGCTGGTACAGCATGATCGGATCGGCACCGGGGACGTCGAGCATCGTGGTCAGCCCGAAGCCGAAGTCCTCGATCTCCGAGCTGAACGTCGCGCCCTTCGAGATCAGCTCCTGACGCGTCGTCTCGATGTCGTCGCACATCAGCGACACCTGGTGGCGGCGCGGTTCGGTGTACTCCTTGCCCTCCCACACACCCCCGGTCGGGTGGACGCCGACCTCGCTCGGGCCGCTGCCGAAGATCAGCCACCCCGGCTCGGAGCCCGCGTCCTCCACGTACGGCCAACCGAGCACGTCACGGAGAAACGCCCGCGTCGCCGGCGCGTCGTCGGAGTAGATCAATGCGTGGATCGAGGTGATCATCGGCCGATCGTAGGTCGGCGGTGAACCCCGTCGCCACGGAACATCGCCCCGGAACATCGCCACGGACGTCTCGGTGTCACCGATCCTGAACGCTCTCGGAACACGGCGGTTCTGTCCTCGCGGCGGTTGGCGCGTCCCGCTCGATCGGAGAAGATGGGACATGACGACAACGCAGACCAACGTCGACGTGGTGGTGATCGGGCTCGGGCCCGCCGGGGAGGTGATCGGGGGCGACCTCGCCGAGGCCGGCCTGCGCGTCGTCGGCATCGAGCGCGACCTCGTCGGTGGCGAGTGCCCGTACTGGGGGTGCGTCCCCAGCAAGATGATGATCCGCGCTGCCAACCTCCTCGCCGAGAGCCGCCGCGTCGGTGACCTGGCCGGTTCGTCGACGACGACGGCGGACTGGGCGCCGGTCGCGCGCCGCATCCGCGAACAGGCCACCGACAACTGGGACGACACCGTCGCCGTCGATCGCTTCGTCGGCAAGGGCGGCATCTTCGTCAGAGGCGAGGGCCGCATCACCGCACCGGGCACCGTCGTCGTCGACGACACGACGTACGTCGCATCGAAGGGGATCGTCGTCGCCACCGGAACGCTCGCCGCCGTGCCCCCGATCCCCGGTCTCGCCGACACGCCGTACTGGACGAACCACCACATCGTCGAGACCGAGGAGCTGCCGAGCAGCCTGATCGTGCTCGGCGGCGGCGCCGTCGGCGCCGAGCTGGCGCAGGTGATGGCCCGGTTCGGCGTCGACGTCACGGTGATCGAGGGCCTCGACCGGATGCTGCCGCGCAACGAGCCTGAAGTCGGCGACCTCCTCGCGGAGGTGTTCGCCGCCGAGGGAATCGCCGTGCAGACCGGCCAGTTCGCCGACTCGATCGGCTACGAGAACGGCGCGTTCTCCGTCCAGATGCCGGACGGCGCCACGCACACGGCCGACAAGCTGTTGGTCGCGACTGGCCGGCGAACGTTCCTCGAGGAACTCGGTGTCGCGAACATGGGCGTCGACGACAGCACGCAGTTCTTCGACGTCGACGGACGCCAGCGGGTGACCGAGGGGTTGTGGGCGGTCGGCGACATCGCGGGTGAAGGCCTGTTCACCCACCTCGCGACGCGCCAGGCCGCCGTCGCCGCGGCGGACATCCTCGGCAGGGACGTCGAGCCATTGAACATGCGCGCGCTGCCTGCCGTGACGTTCACCGATCCGGAGGTCGGCAACGTGGGGTTGACCGAGGCCGAGGCGCGGGACCGAGGGCTCGACGTCGCAGTCGCGTCCAAGCAGGTCGGCCACACCGCACGCGGCTGGTTGCACGGGGTCGGCAACGAGGGCTTCATCAAGCTCGTCGTCGACCGCAAGGCGGACGTGCTCGTCGGTGCGACGTCGGTCGGCCCGGTCGGTGGAGAGGTGCTCGGCCTGCTGACACTCGCCGTCCACGGACGGGTCCAGATCGCCACGCTGCGCTCGATGATCTACGCCTACCCGACCTTCCACAAGGGCGTCGAGGACGCGCTGAACGAGCTCTGATCGCGCCAAGCCGGTCGCGTCAGCGCAGCAGTGCGACGACGTCGCCGAGCGCCTCGATGCTCGCCGGCAC
This sequence comes from Ilumatobacteraceae bacterium, assembly GCA_024644465.1. Taxonomy (GTDB): domain Bacteria; phylum Actinomycetota; class Acidimicrobiia; order Acidimicrobiales; family Ilumatobacteraceae; genus Ilumatobacter_A. Next base: position 33,438 of record JAHEKY010000014.1, read on the forward strand.
GATCGGGTCGACCACGAGCTGGATGTGCGCCGCGCCCGCGTCGGCGAACTCGCCCAACCGACCCGCCAGCTCCGACGGCGATCCCTCGAGCGGCGCCCCGCCCTCGGTCGGGTAGTCGCCCATCTGGCGCCCGGTGCCGCCGGGCAGCTTGACGTACACCGCCGCCGTGGCGTCGATCACGCCCGTCCGGCCGATCGCCGCGATGCGCTCGTCGACGGTCGCCTTCACGGTCGCGAAGCCCGCGGCGGTGTTGCCGTAGTCGCTCCACCACACGTTCCATGCGGCCACATGCGGCAATGCGATCGCCTGCATCCGTTCGCCGATCGAACCGACGATCAACGGCGGACCTCCCGCCCTCGGCGATGGCGGGTGGAGCACCCCGTCGGTGACGTCGTAGTACTCGCCGTGGAAATCGATCGACCCGACGGCGAGCAACGTCCGGATGATCGTGAACGCCTCCTCGAACCGGCTCACCCGATGGTCGTACGGGAATCCGAAGGCGTCGTACTCCCGCCGATTCCACCCGGCGCCGAGCCCGAGCAACAGCCGCCCGCCCGAGACGGCGTCGACCGTCGCAGCCATCTTCGCGAGCATCGCCGGGGCGTGGAAGCTCGTCGACGCGACGAGCGGGCCGAGTTCGACCCGCTCGGTCGACGCGGCCAGCGCGGCGAGCGTCGTCCACGCCTCCCACGGCCCGCGCGGGCCGACCGCGAGGTCATAGAGCAGGTGGTCACCCAGCCAGAGCGAGTCGAATCCGACTTCTTCAGCGAGGCGGGCCATCGCGATCAGGTCGGGGAAGGCGATCTCGTACTCGACCTCGGGGAGCTGGACGCCGATCTTCACGGCTCGTGGGCCCGGAAACGTTCGCTCATCGGGAGTGACCGTACTGCCGAGCGCGTACGGCCGAGCAGCGCGTCGCGGTGTCGTGGCGACTCACTCGTCGTGGTTCGCAGCCGCCGCCATCGCGTCGATGTCGTGGCGGTGCACCACGATCCACAGCGCAGCTGCCGCGCCGAGCTGGGCGAGTGCGCCGACTGCGATCGCCGTCCGAACCGACGTGGCCGTCGCGATCGCTCCCGCCAGCAGCGAGCCGACGACCATGCTGCCCCGCGTCACCATCCGCCCCGTCGTGTTCACCCGGCCGAGCAGCCGAGGTGGCGTCAGGCGTTGCTGCAGGGTCCGTGCCGTCGGCATCCACACTCCGAAGGGCAGACCGATCGCGAACCACAGCCCGAACAGCACGGGCAGGCTCGGTGCTGCCGACACGGCGAGCAGCAGCGCGGCCTCGACGACGAACGACCCGACGAGCGTCCGGCCGCGGCCGAGCCGGTGACTGACGCGTGTCGCCGCGAGCGAGCCGAGCATCGCGCCGAACGCCCCGACGGCGAGGATCACGCCGAACGTCGCCTCCGCCCCGCCGAGGACCTGCGTGGCGAGCAGGACGAGCATCGCGCCCGCGGCGACGGCCCCGAAGTTGAACACTGCGATCACGACGGTCATCGGCCCGAGTACCGGATGGTGACGCAACCATCGGAATCCCTCGCCGATCTCGGCCCGCATCGTGCTGGCCGACCGAGGCAGCGCGGCCGACTTCGGCAGCCGGGCGAACGCGGCGGTCGACGACGCATAGCTCGCCGCGTCGAATGCGAACGGAAGCCATTGTGCGAGCGCGAAGCCGGCGCCACCGAGCGGCGACCCGACGAACTCGTTCGTCACGATCTCGGTGCTGACGATCCGGCCGTTTGCCCGGTCGAGCTCGTCGCGTTCCACCAGCGTCGGGACGAGCGCGATCGTTGCCGGGTCGACGAGGATCTCGCCGAACGTGATCGCGAACGCCACGACGTACAGATGCCAGATCGCGGCGACGTCGGCGACGACGGCGACCATCAGCGCCAGCATGATTCCCGCTCGCGCGAGCTGGACGACGATGATGATCTGCCGGCGCCGCCACCGGTCGACGAGCGCGCCACCGATCGGCCCGAACACGAGCCACGGCAGGAACTGCGCGGTCGTGATGCTCGCGACGAGGAACGGCGAGGTGGTCAACGTCACCGCGAGCAGCGGAAGCGCCGCCATCCGCACGCCGTCGCCCGTGTTCGAGATCGCGGACCCCAACCACAACCCGTTGAACGCTCGCCGACTCACGGGGTTCCCGGTGGAAGCGTGCGCCACCGCACGAGTGTTCCAGATCGAGCCGACGGGCGGGGTGGTACGCGGCGCTGGTGACCTCGGTTCGGCTGCGGCAC
>JAHEKY010000014.1:35783-45369 GCA_024644465.1 Ilumatobacteraceae bacterium
GAGCAGCCGATCGTCGAGCACGGCACGGCTTGGATCCTGATGGCCGACCCGGAAGGCAACGAGTTCTGCGTGTGCGCGTGCTGAGTGGGCGGCCGACGCCGGCGTCGTACCCGACGACACCGCCGAGGTCAACGCTGGCTGGGTCTCGGTCCTGATGAACTTGAAAGCCGTCGCGGATCACGGCGTCGATCTGCGCAACCATCGCGCCGACCGGTCGTGGCGCCACGGCTACGCCGACAACTGAAACGCCCGCTGGACCCGCTCGGGGTCAGACCCGTGTCTCCCCCCGATGGCGGTCGGCGCGGAGCGCTTCGAAGGTGTCGATCTTGCGCAGTGACGGCACGAACAACGCGGCGCCTCCCGCGATCACCATCGTCAGGAACCCGCCGCCGGCGATCGCCCAGGGCAGGCCGAAGGCTCGCGCCGCGACGCCGCTCTCGAACGCGCCGAGTTCGTTCGAGGCGCCGATGAACACCCCCTCCACGGCGGTCACCCTGCCGAGTTGGTCGTCGGGCGTGACGAGCGGGACGATCGAGCTGCGGATGAACACCGAGATCATGTCGGCCGCCGAGATCACGACGAGCGCGGCGAACGCGACGACGTAGTTCCGGGTGATCCCGAACACGATCGTGCCTGCGCCGAAGATCGCGACGACCCAGAGCAGGGTGGGCCCGACGCGACGAGTCACCGGCCGCGCCGCGAGGACGACCGCCATCGCAGCAGCGCCGATCCCGGGGGCGGCGCGGAGCCAGCCGTAGGCGATGTCGCCGACGCCGAGTCGCTCACTCGCGACGGCCGGGATCAGGGCGACTGCGCCGCCGAACAGCACGGCGAAGAGGTCGAGCGAGATCGTCGCGAGCACGACGGGCGTCCGGCGGACGAAGCGCAACCCGTCGAGTGCCTTCGAGAGCGTGGGACGGTGGGTGATGCGCTCCGGCTCGCGCGCGTAGACGATCAGCAGCATCGGCACGATCGCTGCGAACTCGAGGGCGGCGGCGATCGTGTAGGCCGCGGTCGGCCCCACGCTGTAGAGGAAGCCGCCGAGGATCGGCCCGACGATCGACGACGCGGTGAACGTGCCGGTCCACAACGCGATCACCTTCGGGAACTGCTCGGCGGGCGCGAGGAGCGGCGCGATCGAGCGACGCGACGGGGACAGCATCGCGTCGGACGCGCCGAAGACGAACGCGATCAGGAACAGCGGCCACACGGAACCGGGTTCGATCCGGCTGTAGACCACGAGCGCCAGCGCGCACGCGGTCCGGCCGAGGAGGAACAGGGCGGACACGCGTCGGCGGTCGAAGCGGTCGGCCACCCAGCCGCTGACGAGGACGAGGAGCACGGCCGGGACGAACTGCGCGAGCCCGATCAGCCCGATGTCCAGTTCGTTGCCCGTGATGTCGAACGTCTGCTTGAACAGGACGGTGACGAGGATGTTGAGCCCGATCGAGCCGAGCGCCGTCGACACCAGGTAGCGACGCACCGCCGGAAGCTGCATCACGTCACGACTGCCGGGCACGGCGGCACGCTATCGACCGTGCCGACGGCGATGAGCCGATTCCGCCTCCGGCGCGACCGGGCAGCCGACCCGGGCGCCGACGATCACACGCGACGCTGCGAAGTGAGTTCGGTGGTCGGCGTCAGCGGGATTAGCGTCGTCCCGTCGACCGTCTCGACGAGCAGTTCTTTCGGGCTGCCGACGTGGCGGTGGATCGTCGTCTCGGCCACCTCGGGATCGGCGAGCGAATCGAACCGGCGGGGCGAGCACCGGTTCCCGAACCGGAGGAGCCTCAATGCAAGCGATCACCTACCAGCGGTACGGCCCTCCCGACGTGCTCGAGCTCCGCGAGGTCGACGCCCCGGCCGTCGGCGACGATCAGGTCCTCGTCCGCGTCCACGCCGCAGGCGTCAACCCGGCCGATTGGCACTATCTCCTCGGCACGCCGTACCTCGTCCGGCTCATCGCCGGGCTACGCCGGCCGAAGCGCCAGATCCTCGGGTTCGACATGGCGGGACGAGTCGAAGCCGTCGGACGCGAGGTCACCCGGTTCCGGCCGGGCGACGACGTCTTCGGCGAGGTCGGCGGGGCGTATGCCGAGTTCGTCGCGTGCCGGGAGGATCGCCTCGTGATCAAGCCGGCCGGCGTGTCGTACGAGCAGGCGGCCGCGGTCCCGGTCGCGGCACTGACCGCGCTGCAGGGGTTGCGGGACAGGGGGCGGATCGAGGCGGGCCACCATGTGCTGATCAACGGCGCATCCGGTGGGGTCGGCACCTTCGCCGTGCAGATCGCCAAGACGTTCGGCGCGACCGTCACTGCGGTGTGCAGCGCACGCAACGTCGAACTCGTGCACACGCTCGGGGCCGACACGGTCCTCGACTACACGCAGACCGACTTCACGGCGGGCGACGACCGATTCGACCTGATTCTCGACGCGGTGGGCAACCACCCGCTGCGAGCGTGCCGACGGGTGATGAACGCTGACGCGACCTACGTCGCAGTCGGCGCGACGACGGGGGACTGGATCGGCCCGCTCACCCATCTGCTCAGGGTCCGCCTCGCCTCGTTCGGTGGCAACGGTCGGATGGTCTCGATGCTCGCGAAGTCCACGCCGGCCGATCTGCATGTGCTCGCCGAACTCCTGGAGTCGGGTGCGGTGGCCGCGGTGATCGACCGTGTCGTCCCACTCGCGGACGCCGCCGAGGCACTGCGCCACCAGGGAGAAGGGCACGCGCAGGGCAAGACCGTGATCTCGGTCGCGCCCTCGGTTGCGACAGGGGCAACGACCGACGGTTCTGCCTGAAACACGACAAAACGCTCAACACGGCGCCGAATCGTGTCGATGAACCAGCATGACCGTTGATCAGTCAATGGAGACGGAGGCGCCGCCGCGCGCCATCGGGCCCGGCACGATCCTCGTGAACCCCGTCGGCGTGATCAAGATCATCCGGTCGCGGACCGCTGCGGACGACGGCTGGAACTGCGCCGACGGTGCGGCGATCGGCGACGACGCGGCGACCGATCGTGAACTGTGGACGCCGTACAGCCCCGAAGAACTCGCAGCCGACCTCAGCCTGGCCGGAGAGATGCGCGAACTCGGTGGCCATCGCGAACTCGGCGGCGGGCTGGCGACCTGGGACGCGTGCTCCGGGCGGCCCTGCGTGCTGCCGAAGCTGGCCAAGATCATCCGCTGACGCCCATCACCCGCCGAACGCGAGGTCGACGACATCGGGCAATCCGTCGACGGCGATGTCGGCGGCATCGGCCCAGGCCGGGTCGACGCCGACGTACACGCTGCGGATGCCGGCGGCCGACGCCGCGATCATGTCGGCGCCGGAGTCGCCGACCATCAGTGCGTCGGACGCCCGGCACTCCGCTGTGGCGAGTGCAGCGAGCAGCATTCCCGGGCCCGGCTTGGCGCCGTGTCCCGAGTCGTATCCGTACACGAGCGGGATCAGGTCGGTCCACCCGAGCACCGCGATCTGCGCCCGTGCGGCGCGCTCGCTGTCGTTCGTGCACAGTGCGACGACGACACCGGCGGATCGGGCCCGTTCGAGCAGGGCGGTCGCGCCCGGCCGTTCGGCCACGTTCCGTGCCGCCAGTTCGGCGAAGCGCTCCTCGACGGCGCGATGGAACCCCAGCGGGTCCCGGCCGCGCGCGAACGGGAACAGCAGGTCGATGACCTCGTCGTTGCTGCCGGCGAACACCGGCGACCCCGGCAGCGCTTCGCGTCGGTCGAGGTCGTACGCCAGCGCGTCCGCAGCTTCGGCCCGGCGCCCGGCGTCGACGAACTCGTCGAGCACCGTGCCGATCACGCTGTCCCACACGCTCCACGCGACGAGCGTGCCGTCCTTGTCGAAGGCGAGCAGCCGCACGCTCACGCGAAGCGGGCGCGGTCGGAGGTGGGCGTTGCCGTGCCGGTGTCCGGTTCGGCGAGTTCGAACCACGCCGGCTGGTGGTCGGAGCCGACAGCCTCGTCGTCGATCCACGCGCGGGTGACACTCGGCGCCAAACCAGCGGTGACGAAGCAGTAGTCGAGCCGCAGCCCGGAGGCGAAGTCGTCCGTCTCGTCGTACCAGGTGATTCCGGCGGCGCGGTCGTGGCCGGCACGCGTCCACGCGTCGACCAGCCGGTCCGCAGCGACCATCGGGCCGTAGTAGTAGTCCGCTTCGCCGACGATGTCGTCGTACTCGGCCGAATCCGGCGTCAGGTTGAAGTCGCCGAGGAGGATGAAGTCGGCCGGCGCGATGATCTCCTGCTCGCCGAACCAGCCGGGGCCGGTGAGCGACGCGCCGTCCTGGGGCACGGCGAACAGCCGGGGGAGCAGGTCGTCGATCTCACGCCGTCGCGTCCGCGAGTTGAGATGGTCGAGGTGGACCGAGTACAGCCGGAGCGGACCGGCCGGCGCGGCGATGATCGCCTCGAGCGCACCGCGCTGGCCGGCGGTCGAGTCGTACGTGCGGACCCGCGGCAGCAGGAGCAGCCGCGACGACAGGATCGGCCATCGCGACAGCACCATGCTGCCGAACTGGCGGCGGCGGTTGTCGACGGTGCCGTCCGCCGCGACGACGCTCGCGTCGAGGTCGACGCACGGCCCGTACACCCAGTGGTGCCGCGGCAGCAGCCCGGCGAGGCGAGCGGGTTGGTCGGCGTCCGGGAGCCCGTCGACGTTGCGCACGACCTCCTGCAGGCAGATCACGTCGGCGTCGCGCACCGCCGCGGCGATCCGGTCGAGCTCGAAACGGCCGTCCTTGCCCTTCGAGTACTGGATGTTGTAGGTCGCGAGCTTCACGGCGTGCGGAGGTCCCGGTGTGGGCTTCGTGCGCAGGAGACTACCGACGCTCCGCAGCGCGTCTCGCACCCGCGGGTTCGGCACCGGCGCCGGTCGACCGTTACGGTCCGGCCGTGCGTCTGAACACCGTCCGCCGGGGATCCGGCCCGCCACTCGTGTTCCTCCACGGCCTCGGCACGTCCGCCGCGACCTGGGCGGCGTGCATGGACCTGCTGAGCGACCGGTTCACGGTCGTCGCCATCGACCTGCTCGGCCACGGCGCATCGCCCGTGCCCGACGATCCGGCCGAGTACACACGCGATCGTGCGCTGGTCGATCTCGACGAGATCCTCGCCGGGCTCGTCGGGCCGGCCGTGCTGGTCGGCCATTCGCTCGGCGGTTACCTCGCGCTCGCCCACGCTGCCACTCGGCCCGGCGTGGCCCGTGGAATCGTCGTGCTGAACACGGGGCCGGGGTATCGGGACCCGGTCAAGCGCGAGGAGTGGAACGCCCGGTCGCGCCGCAACGCCCACCGATTCGGCGTGCCGGAGCAGGTCGCGACGATGAACCTCCAGGAGGATTCGATCGTCATGGACCGCCTCGCGGAGATCGAGACGCCGGCGCTCGTACTCGCCGGCGGGGCCGACCGGCCCGAGTACGCCGGCGCCGGTCAGTACCTCGAGCGGAAGATGCCCGCGGCGCGCTTCGTCCTCGTCGAGGGCGGCGAGCACTCGATGCACGAGTCGGCGCACGCCCCGCAGGTCGCGACGCTGATCGCCGAGTTCGTCGACGCGCTCGCCGACCTGCCGGGCGGCTGAGAAACGCTCAGGTCGAGGCGATGATCGGCAGCGTCGGCTGATCGCTGCCACCGGCAGGCTCGAGCGTCACCGCGATGGTGAAGCCCGTGGGGTCGAGACCGTCGAAGCGCTCCATCACGCGGCCGTCGGCGGCGGGGCGGAAGAGGCCCGCGGACCGCACCGCGCCGCCGGGCGCGACGAGCCACAGCTGATACGTCTCGTTCCCCGCGACGGCCGGGAGATCGGCGCCGTCGACGACGATCGCGCCCTGCTCGGCGGAGTGGATCACCCGGAGCGAGCCGGGCAGCGTCCCGGCGAGGGTTCGCAGTTCGGCATCGGGTGCCGTGGCGACCGCGTCGAACGACGACGGGCCGCCACCGCGGTCACCGGCGATCATCACGCCGCCGACGACGAACACGATCGCTGCGGCGGCTGCGAGGACCAGTTGCCCGATGCGCCGGCGGCGGCCATCGAGTGACACGACCGGTGCGGCCGTGCCACTGGACGCCACCGGTCCGCGGGGTGTCGCCGGCGGGTCGTCCGCGCCGGTCGGCCTCACCTGTGCCCCCGCGATGTCGGCGATCGCGTCGAGCACGCTCGCCTTCAGCGCAGGTGGCGGCGTCTCGGCGGCGGCGATCTGCATCGTGGCGGCGGCCGCCAGCTGGGCGTCGAGTTCGGCGCGGGCGGCCGGATCAGCGGCCAGCGCCTCGTCGAGCGCCGCGAGCTCGGTGTCGCTCAGCTCACCCAGCACGGCCAGGGTGATCATGTCGTCGAGCTCTTCCCGGTTCATCGTTCGTCTCCCATCACCGCGCGCATCCGCTTCAGACCTCCCCGAACGCGTCCTTTGACCGTGCCGAGCGGCAGGTCCAGCAACTCCGCGATCGTCGCGTGGGCATGGCCGTCGAGGAACGCCAGCCGGAGCACGGTTTGCTGCTCGTCGGGCAGCTGCTGCAGCGCGCGTTCCACTCGCTCGGCGTCGAGGGACGCCACGACGTCGTCGGCAGTGTCGGCGGGTTCGTTCGCCGGTTGCCGGGCGAGTTCCCCGATCCGGTTGCGCTGCGACTGCTCCCGCCGCACGCGATCGACCGCCCTGCGCCGCGCGATCGTGACGGCCCATGTCGCAACGCTCGCACGACCGGGGTCGAAGCGGTCCGCAGTCCGCCACAGTTCGACGAACACCTCCTGCGTCACCTCCTCGGACATCGCAGGGTCGCGCAGGACACGCGTGACGGCACCGAACACGGCGGGCGCGATCGAGTCGTACAGGTCGCCGAAGGCGGCCTGGTCTCCCTGCTGTACCCGACGGATCAGCACGTTGGGGTCTTCCGCGACGACGACGATCGGGTCATGATGCCACGGGTGGGGCGCGATCAAACCGGCCCGGTGCCGCATCGCAGTCGCATTCGCCATGTCAACTGTTCGCACGCTGCGGCCCGTTGGATCACGACGAGCGTCGTCGGCGGGCGATGTCGTCGATGACGCGATGTTTACGAATCGCGTGTCCGGGAACTCCCCCGTCATGAAATTCTGGACTGGCTTCATCATCGGGGCCGCGCTGAGCGGCTACGTCGTCACGAACATGACCGCAGAGCAGCGGCGGCGTGCCGCTGCGACGCTGAAGCGCAGCGCCACGAAGCTCCGCAACACGCAGGTCGGCGACGCTGTCGTCACCGGCGCAACGGACATCGCGGGGGCTGCCGGCGAACGCGCATCGGCCGTCGTGAACAACGGCACCGAGTCGGTCGCCGAGTTCGTCGAAGCGAACTGACGACCACCCACCACCTCGCCCACCCACCCACCGATCGAGTGCGGAGCGCATCTGCGGCCCGCACACCACGACCACTGGATCACAACCAACGGAGACCATCATGAGCATCCTCGAGACCGACACGATCAAGCAGACCCGCGAGCTGATCACCGACACGATCAGCAATGGCATCGACGCGCTGCCGCTCGACGAAGTGGCCGACGTCTCCGACTCGATCGCCCACGCGGCATCGGTCGCCGCCGCGAAGAGCGGCAAGGGCGCGTTCCGCACGTACCGCACGGTCACGCGGACCGTCCGCAACCACCCGAAGGGCGCCGGCATGACCGTCGTCGCACTCGTCGCACTGGTCGGGTTCTTCGTCTGGTGGAACAAGCGGTCGGCCGGCGACGACGCCGGCTCGCTGCACGTCGCCCCCGCCGCGGCCTGACCTCGGGGCAGCCTGCGGCGGAATGCTGCTGCGCACGGCAGACTGACGTCGTGCAGCACTTCCCGTACCGGATCGATCGGCGCTGGTCGCCCCTGTTCGCCGTGCTCGGCGTCAAGGACTCGCACGGTGTCGAGTTGACCGACGACGGCATGTTCCGGGCGAAGTACGGCCGCTGGAGCGTCGAGACGCCGATCGACAACATCGACCACACGCTCGTCACCGGGCCGCACCGGTGGTACACCGCGGTCGGGTTGCGCCTGAGCTTCAGCGACGACGGCCTCACGTTCGGAACGAATCACGAGAGTGGCCTGTGCGTCGCATTCGTCGAACCGATCCGCAGGGTGATCGGGCTGAAGGACCATTCGGCCCTCTGGGTCAGCGTCGCCGACCCCGGTGCACTGGCCGCCGCGATCGACCGCTGACCAGCTGGTCCGCGAATCGTGCGGCCGATCGGCGGTGCGGCAAGATCCCGTCAGGATCCGTCAAGAACCTCTCAGGCGGGCCGATGAAGATGTGTGAGTCCCTCGATTGACACGGGCGCGCCGGAGCCGACCGCGCGCTGGACGAGGCGCGCCTGGAGTGGTCGCGCCGTGCAGGCGATCGTCGTGCTCGGCCCGCTGTCGATGTCCCTACTGGCGGCTCTGGTCGTCGGTCGGCTCCTGCCGACACCCTCGACCGTCTTCCCGGCGGTGGCCAGATGGATCGGCATCGCGTTCCTGTCGACGATCGTCCTGCTCGCTGCCGACCGCGTGTTCCGCCGGCTGCTGCCGCTGGCCACGTTGCTGAAGCTGACGCTGTCCTTTCCCGATTCGGCGCCGTCGCGGTTCAAGCTCGCGCTGCGCACGGGGACGACGAAGCAACTCCGCAAGCGGATCGAGGACGCGCAGGCCGGCCGCTTCGGTGACACACCTGCGGAGGCCGCCGAACTGGTGCTCGAGCTCGTCGCGGCGCTCAGCCTCCACGATCGGCTGACGAGAGGGCACTCCGAACGGGTCCGCGCCTACACCCAGATGATCGGCGAGGAGATGGGCCTCGCGGGCGCCGAACTCGATCGGCTGCGGTGGGCCGGCCTGCTGCACGACATCGGCAAGCTGCTCGTGCCGACCGAGATCCTGAACAAGCCGGGCAGGCTCACCGACGACGAGTACGACATCATCAAGCTGCACCCGGAGTACGGCCGCAAGATCGTCGCACCGCTGACGCCATGGCTCGGCGAGGCGGCGCGGGCGGTCTGGGAGCACCACGAGCGTTGGGAGGGCGGGGGCTACCCGCGCGGGATCTCCGGCAACGACATCTCGCGGTCGGCGCGGATCGTCAGCGTCGCGGACACGTACGACGTCATCACGTCCGTACGGTCGTACAAGCAACGCACGTCGGCGAAGGAGGCACGCGCCGAGCTCGCCCGTTGCAGTGGAACGCAGTTCGACCCCACGGTCGTGCGGGCGTTCCTCAGCATCTCGGTGTACCCGATCGGTCGCGTGACCGCGCCGGCGTCGTGGGCGACGCAGCTGGCGATGTTCCCGGCGAGCGTGTTCTCGTCCGCCGCTCGCGGCGCACTCGCGCTCGGTGTCGCGGTCGGTGCATCCGCCACGGCCCTCGGCGTCGCCGGGGCGGTGCCGATGCCCGGCCTTCCCGGCTCGTCGAACGACCGCTCCGAGTCGCCGGCAGACGACGACGCCACGGATGCGACGAGTGACGGCTCGAGCGACGAACGCGCCACGAGCACCGACGCCGGCGTGGGTGGCGAGGTGGGCGACGCGACCACCGGCGAGACGTCGCCAGACGAGCCCGAACCGGGCACGGTCGATCCGGCTGACGCCGATCC
>JAHEKY010000090.1 GCA_024644465.1 Ilumatobacteraceae bacterium
GGCCGATGCGGTCGTCGTCGCCACCGAGGGGCCGGCCGCGAGCGGGTTGCTCGGGCTGCCGGAGGTGACGTCGAAGTCGGTCGGCTGCGTGTACTTCGCGGCGGACGAACCGCCGACGCCGGAGAAGCTCGTCGTGCTCGACGGCACCGGCCGCGGACCGGTGCTGAACGTCGCGGTGATGAGCAATGTCGCATCGACGTACGCACCCAGCGGCCGGCACCTGATCGTGGCCGCCCTGCCCGGACACACCGGCGCAACGATCGATGTCGATGCCCGCCGTCAGCTCCGCGGCTGGTGGGGGTCGCAGGTCGATCGCTGGTCGCCCATCCGGACGTATCGCATCGAACACGGCCAGCCGGCGCAGCGGCCGCCGTTCTCGCCGAAGCGGTCGATCACGCTCGCCGACGGCCGCTTCGTGTGCGGTGACCACCGCGACACCGCGTCGATCCAGGGGGCGTTGTACTCCGGACGTCGTTGCGCGGCCGCCGTGGCTGCCACACTGTCGCGATGACTTCGGTCGCGGACACTGGTGTCGAATGGCTGACCGCCGACGAGATGCAGGCGTGGCGCGCGTACATCGAGACGTTCGCCGACCTGACCAACGCGCTCGAGCGCGATCTGGTCGACGTCGGCATCACGCTCGGTGACTATCAGGTCCTCGTCTACCTGTCGGAGACCGAGGACCGGGCGATGCGGATGTCCGACCTCGCCGAGCTGCTCCAGCTCTCCCCCAGCGGGCTGACCCGCCGGCTCGACGGCCTCGTCGCGGCCGGTGCGGTGACGCGCAAGGGATCGCTGCGGGATCGGCGGGTGATGATGGCGGTGCTGACCCCCGCCGGGCTGGCGATGCTCGAGCGGTGCGCGCCGCACCACGTCGCGAGCGTCCGGCGGCACATCTTCGACCACCTCGATGCCGAACAGGTCGCCGCGATGGCGACGATCTTCACCGCGATCGCCGCCGGCCTGGCCGACGAACACTCCCGGCGGTCGGGCACTGCCACATGACCGGCACCGCGCCGGCGGCCGCAGGAACGACCTCGTTGCCGGCAGGATTCAGCGCGTATGTCGCGAATGTCGGCGTGAAGGACACCAGCGACGACCTCGTGGTCATCGCGTGCACGCAGCCCGTACCCGCGGCGGCGGTGTTCACGCGGAGCCGGTTCGCCGGTGCGAGCGTCACGCTGAGCCGACGTCACATCTCCGACGGTCGTGCCCGAGCGGTCGTCGTGATCTCGAAGAACGCGAACGTCGCGACGGGCCGACAGGGCATCGACGACGCCGACGAAGTCGTCGCGACCGTCGCAGGCAGACTCGACGCGTCGCCCGAGGACATCCTGCTCGCGTCGACGGGCGTGATCGGTCGGCGGTTGCCGATGGGCCGGATCCGTGCAGGCCTCGCCGACATCCCGGCGACGTTGCCGGCCACCGATGCCGAGGGCCCCGCCCGGGGGATCATGACGACCGACAGCGTGCCGAAGGTCGCAGCGGCCGAGGTGACCGGCAGCGACGCCGGCGTCGTCGGCATCGCGAAGGGCGTCGGGATGATCGAGCCGGACATGGCGACCCACATCTCGGTGCTGCTCACCGATGCCGCCATCTCCGCGGAAGACCTCGACACGTCGTTCCGGCGCGTCGTCGACCGCACGTTCAACTCGTTGAGTGTCGACAGCGACACGTCGACGAGTGACTCCTCGTTCGTGCTCGCCTCGGGCGCCGCCGGGCCGGTCGATCTCGACGCATTCGAGCGAGCGCTGTTCGACGTCGCGGTGGACCTCAGCAAGCAGATCGCTCGTGATGGCGAAGGGGCGCACTCGCTGATCGAGGTGTGCGTCGACCACGCCCGCGATCCTGCACAGGCGAAGCGCGTCGCGAAGTCGATCGTCAACTCTCCGCTCGTCAAGACAGCGGTGCACGGCGGCGACCCCAACTGGGGTCGTGTCGCGATGGCGATCGGCAAGTGCAGCTCGGACACCGACATCGACCAGGACGCGGTCGTGATCCGGTTCGGCGACGACGAGGTCTACCCGCGCCAGCTCGACGACGACGCACTCGCCGCGCTGTCGTCGTACATGTCGGGCGAGGAGGTCCGCATCCACGTCAGCCTGATGACGGGCGTCGCGGACGCCACGGTGTGGGGGTGCGACCTCAGCGCGGACTACGTCCGGCTGAACGCGGACTACACCACGTGACCTCTCACGACACGTCGACCACGCCGTAGAACGCCACGTGGTCCCGGATCTGTGCGGCCTTCTCCTTCGGTGCCGGGTAGTACCACGCTGCGTTCGAGCTGGTCTGACCGTCGACGGTGATGTCGTAGTAGCTGGCGTCACCCTTCCACGGGCAGCGCGTCGTGTGGTCCGTCGGCGTGAAGTACTCGCGGTTCACCGAGCCCGGTGGGAAGTAGTGGTTGCCCTCGACGACCACGGTCTCGTCCGATTCCGCCAACACGGTTCCGTTCAGCACAGCTCTCATGGACAGCACAACCCGCGCCGCCCCGGACGTGTTCCCGAATGGTGACGTTTGTTCGTCAAGGCGCGTGGCGACGACGTTGCCTCGGGGCAACGAGGAGCTCACGCAACGCCGCGAGCGGCGAAGCTGGCCGGAATCGAGCTCACTTGGGGGGCATGCGGATGCCACCGTCGACGCGAATGGTCTCGGCGTTCATGTAGCTGTTCGTGATGCACTCGAGCACCATCGATGCGAGCTGTTCGGGGTCGCCGAGACGCTTCGGGAACAGCACGCCCTGCTGCAGGTTCTCCTTGAACGCCTCGCTCGCCTCGCCCTCGCCGTAGATCGGCGTGTCGATCAGGCCGGGAGCGACCGTGTTGACCCTGACGCCGATCGCCGACAGGTCGCGGGCGACCGGCAGCGTCATCCCGACGACGCCACCCTTCGACGCCGAGTAGCTCGCCTGGCCGATCTGGCCGTCGAATGCCGCGACCGAGGCGATGTTGACGATCGCACCGCGCTCGCCGTGTTCGAGCGGTTCGGTCGTGCTCATCGCCGTCGCCGCGACGCGGATGCAGTCGAACGTGCCGATCAGGTTGATCGCCACGACCTTCTTGAACGCGTCGAGGTCCGCGGCGGAGTCGAGTGAGCCGTCACGCCCGACGGTGCGCTGCGCCCAGCCGATCCCCGCGGAGTTGACCAGGACGCGGACCGGGCCCATCGACTTGGCCATCTCGACCGCGTTGACGATGTCGTCGGTGTTCGTGACGTCGACCTTGGCGAACGCGCCACCGATCTCGTCGGCGAGCTCGTTGCCCTTGTCCTCCTGCAGGTCGGCGATCACGACCTTGGCGCCGCGTGCCGCGAGCATGCGGGCGGCGGCAGCTCCGATCCCGGAGGCGCCGCCGGTGACGATTGCACTCACACCAGAAATGTCCATGGGCGCAGAACCTATTCGGCCCTCGACGCGGTGCCGCAATCGAGCCGACGCCGGGCTGGCCGGAATCCTCGTTCAGGACGGGACGGGGCCGACGCCGTAGCGCGTGTCGCTGAACCGTGCGGGCACGGCGCCGGTGAAACCCCGGCCGGCGGTGCTGGTCAGCCATCCCGAGATGTCGACGATCAGGTCTGCCGGGCTGTGGGTGTGGAGGCAGATCGTCCCGTCGTCGCTGATCGGCGCGACGACGCCGTTGCCGATCACATCACCCGGTTCGTAGACGATGTTGGCCGCGAGCGGCGCGGCACCCGCGCACGGCCAGACCGTCACGTAGCCATGGCCTTCGGGCAGATAGGCGACGACGTTGACGACCGCGGCGGTCGCGGTCGTCGGGATCGTGCGGGACGCGCCACCCACGTCGACCTTGACGCCGTGGATCGGCACGACGAGCGGTGACGCCGGCCGGACGCGGCGCTGCGTCGCCCCGGTGCCGTACCGGGTGTCGACGATCCGCTTCGGGCGCGCCGCGGTGAACACCGGCGACGCGGCGGACGTGAACCAACCCTGCACGTCGACGACGACATCGCTCGGTGACTCGGAGTAGATGCACACACGACCCGATGCATCGAGCGCGGAGAGCACGCCGTTGCCGACGACTGCTCCTGGCGAGTAGTTGACGTTCGCGGCCAGCGGCGGCGCCCCGTTGCACGGCCAGACCGTGAGGAACCCGTGCCCGACGGGGGTGACCGCGGTGACGTTGAGGCTGACGGCACTGACATCGGACGGTGCGGTGACCCGCGTGCCGTCCGGGCGAGTCGCGGACATCCCGGCGATGTCGATCACCAGCGGCTTCTCCGGCACGACGCGGGACGGCCAACCGATGCCGTACCGGGTGTCGACCACGCGTTCGGGGGTGACCCCGACCATCGCGCCCGGCGTGCCGGCACCGGTGTACCAGCCGCCGACATCGACGATCAGGTCGGTACCGGCGTAGGAGAACAGACAGATCGAGCCGTTGCGATCGATCGACGCGGTGACGTTGTTGGCGACGACGTCACCGGACTCGTAGTTCAGGTTCGAGGTCGTCGGCCGGGCGGACTCGCACGGCCACACGGTGACGTAGCCGGGCCCGACGGGGAGGTGCGCAGTCACGTTCAGGGTCACCGATGTCGCGTCGGCCGGCACGACGACGGGCGCACCGTCGATGCCGGTGAGCGTCTCGCCGACGATCGGGAGCACGATCCGCTTCGGCGGCGACAACCGGTAGCTCGGCGCGACGTCGATGATCTCGGCGCGCAGCCACAGCGCGAACTCGGCCTGGCCGGTCGTCGAGAGGTGGACGCCGTCGGTGAACCACCGCGCCCGCGCCTCGACGTGATCGCTCGCGGCGTTCCAGTCGAGCACGGTGAGGTTCGGCCAGCGACCGACCGCAGCTGCGAGGGCGGTGTTCATCGGCCGGTACCGGCCGCCGATCGGTTCGGGCCGGATGTCGGCCAGGTTGACCCACACGACCCGGCCGACCTTGCGATCGTCGAGCGCCCGCATCATCGCGTCGATGTCGTCGGCGAACGTCGTCGCGGTGTCGTTGTACCCGAGTTCGACGACGACGAGGTCGAGGCCGAGTGGCAGGGTGCGCGCGGCTTCCACGCCCGTCGGGCCGGGACAGATCGTCTTCGTCGTGCACCGCGAGTCCTGGGCGAGGATCGTCGAGCTGGTGAACGTCCCGTCGATCAGCCGGTCGAACTCCGACACACCGCCCTGGGCGATGCTGTTGGCGACCGAGTCACCGATCAGCCCGAACGAGTTGCCGGTCGCATCCGCCCGTACGACGCGCACGGTGAACCCCGGCGACGGCAGGCCGAACGTCTTCGAGAAGTCGAGCGCCTGGATCCGTTCGGTGTCGGCGGTGCCGGTGAGGACGAGGTCGTTGAACCAGATCCCGTCGAACTGGCGATACGTCGAGCTCGCCGCCTCGGTCATCGCAGCCGACATCAGCTGCCCCAGGCCGTAGCGGGATTCGAGCGCGTCGGCATCGATCACCCTC
Source organism: Ilumatobacteraceae bacterium (assembly GCA_024644465.1). Classification (GTDB taxonomy): domain Bacteria; phylum Actinomycetota; class Acidimicrobiia; order Acidimicrobiales; family Ilumatobacteraceae; genus Ilumatobacter_A. Next base: position 5,430 of record JAHEKY010000090.1, read on the forward strand.
GTCCAGCGATGGTTGGGGTTCTTGACGGTGTCGTCGCCCGCGTCGTCGACCGCCGGGAACGCCCCACCGGCAGTACGCGGACCGTTCGACGAGGAGAACTCCGTCGACACGATCGCGCCGGAGTTCGCGTGCCCGCTCTTCCACGTTCGCACGACGCCCGCCGTCGCGACGATCGCAGCGTCGGTGTCGGGATGCTCGACCGGCTTCGAGACACCGCCGGCACTCCCCCGGGTCGCGGCACCGGCGTAGACCTGGCAGGACATCGTGTCGCACGTCGTCGCGTAGCGCTCGGTCGAGCCGTCGTAGAAGTAGCTGCGGGTCTGCTGGAGCCCGTACGACCGGGCAGCGACCGCCTGAGCACGGACCGCGTGCACGCCGGCACCACCGCCCGCTGCAGCCCAGCTCGTCGAGATCTCCTTCGGCACGACGCCACGGAGGTAGTCCTCGACGAGGACGTCGTTGACGACGCGATTGCCGTCGCTCGTGCTGAGCACGTCGATCGATCCGCGGTAGTGGGTCACCGTGCGATCGGAGCGGCACACGCCGATCACGCGGTCGCTCGCCGTCGACGGGGTGTCGCCGGTGGAGATCGTGAAGCTGACCGGGTCGCCGGCGGCCGTCGTCTCGGTGCCGAGCAGCGCGAAGCCGGCGCCACCGCCGCCGGCGATGATCGCCCGCGCCCGGCTTGCGTCGTCGGTGTGCCACACGCCGTCGACGGGCAGCGACTCGTCTGCCTGCCAGCTCTTCAACGCGGCCTCGGTCAGATTGCCGAAGTCGCCGTCGACGACGAGGTTCGCCCCGCCGTGCTCGTTGAGGAACTGTTGGATCTTGCGGACCTCCGACGACGCACTCGATCCCTTCGCGATCGGCGGCGTCCCGTCGGGCACGGTGAGCGTCGCCGTCGACGGACACGCCCGCGTCGCCGATCCGTAGATGTCGAACACGCCCGGCGACGTCTCCTGCGCGTACATCGACGCGCTCGTCTCGCCGTTCCACCGGATGGGTGCCCCGTGCGACACGACTCCGACCGTGCGCTGGCCGTCGAGCGCGAGCAGGCGGACGCGGATCCGCTTCCCCTCGGCGACGGTCGTGTTCTTCGTGCCGCCGTAGTAGTGGTCGAGGATCCACTGCCAGTTCTTGCCCTCGTCGACCGCGTAGCCGTACGCGCCCCACTGGCTCATGCCCCGGCCGTGACCGAAGCCGACGCCGTCGACGACGACCGCGATGATCGGGTTGGCGGCGGCCTCGACGCCGGTCGGTCCGCTCGCGCCGAACGGAAGCAGCGTGGCGCACAGCGCGCCGGCGACCCCCACTCCCAGTTTGCGCATGTCATCGAACCGTAATATTCAGAGACGCCCGGATGGCATCAGCTCATCTGATTTGTCGGCAGATCGGAACCGGTACTTGACCAGGCGCTGGCCGCCTGCGAGGGCTCAGGCGGGCACCGCGGCGACGGCGAGCGCGTCGACCAGGTCGTTCATCGGATCGCCACTGTGGCCCTTGACCCACCGGAACCGCACGTCGCCCGCGTTGACGAGCTCGATCAGCGGCTTCCACAGGTCGGCATTGGCGACCGGCTGTTTCTTCGCGTTCTTCCAGCCGTTGCGCTGCCACTTGACCCACCACCTGTCGCGAAAGCAGTTCACGACGTAGGTCGAGTCGGACACGATCTCGATCGGGATCGGCGCCCCGTGGTCGTCGGCGACGGTGGCGTGGGTGCGCAGGGCGTCGAGCACCGCGTAGATCTCCATCCGCTGGTTCGTCGTCGCCGGATCGCCCCCCGAGCCGTGCGGGACACCGTCGGGCGCGACCGCCCAGCCCCAACCACCCGGGCCCGGGTTGCCCTGACATGCGCCGTCGGTGTAGATCACGAGCTGCTGCATCGGGGTGAACCTACGCCGGACGACCGACTGCGATGCGAATTCCCCGCGATCACGCGATTCCGGCGCGTTCGGCCGGGCTTGTGGGTACCGGACGGTAACCCTGCGAGAATGGCCGTCTTATGATTTTTGATGGCCACGTACACCAGCTCCCGGACATCGACCCGACCGAGACACAGGAGTGGCTCGACAGCCTCGATGCGGTCGTCGACACGCACGGCAAGACCCGGGCGCGGTATCTGCTCTCACGCCTGATGCAGCGCGCCACGGCGGCGCAGGTGTCGTTCCCGGCGACGGTGTCGACGCCGTACGTCAACACGATCCCCCGCGACGAAGAACCGTGGTTCCCCGGCGACGAGCACATCGAGCGCCGCATCCGCGCGTTCATCCGGTGGAACGCGGCGACGATGGTCGTCAAGGCGAACAAGGCCGCCGACGGCATCGGTGGCCACCTGTCGACGTTCGCGAGTTCGGCGTCGCTGTACGAGATCGGGTTCAACCACTTCTTCCGGGGCAAGGAGAACGGCACGCCGGGCGACCACGTCTACTTCCAGGGCCACGCGGCGCCGGGCGTCTACGCCCGTGCGTTCCTCGAGGGCCGCCTCACCGAGGAGGATCTGAATCACTTCCGCCGCGAGATCGGCCGGGACGGGCGCGGGCTGTCGTCGTACCCGCACCCGCGGCTGATGCCGGACTTCTGGGAGTTCCCGACGGTGTCGATGGGGCTCGGCTCGCTGACGGCGCTGTACCAGGCCCGCTTCAACCGCTACCTGCTGAACCGTGAGATCGACGACACGACGCAGAGCCGGGTCTGGGCGTTCCTGGGTGACGGCGAGTGCGACGAACCGGAGACGCTCGGCGCGATCTCGCTGGCTTCGCGCGAGCAGCTCGACAACCTCGTGTTCGTCATCAACTGCAACCTGCAGCGGCTCGACGGGCCGGTGCGCGGCAACGGCAAGGTCATCCAGGAGTTGGAGGCGACGTTCCGCGGCGCCGGCTGGAACGTGATCAAGGTGATCTGGGGCTCGAAGTGGGACGAGCTGCTCGCCCAGGACAAGGACGGCGTGCTGCTGAACAAGATGAACAACACCGTCGACGGCGAGTTCCAGCGGTACGCAGTCGAGAGCGGCGACTACATCCGTGACAACTTCTTCGGCCCGGACGAGCGGCTCCGGCAGATGGTCTCGCACCTCGACGACGACGAGCTGCGCAACCTGCCGCGCGGCGGGCACGACTACCGCAAGCTGTACGCCGCGTACAAGGCCGCGACCGAGAACCTCGGATCGGGGCGACCGACCGTGATCCTCGCGAAGACGGTCAAGGGGTGGACGCTCGGCGAGGGGTTCGAGGGCCGCAACGCGACGCACCAGATCAAGAAGATGACCAAGAAGCAGTTGCTCGAGATGCGCGACCGCCTCCACCTCCACGACGAGGTGCCCGAGGAACTGGTCGACGACAAGAGCCCGCCGTACATCAAGCTGTCGCCCGACTCGATCGAGTACCAGTACATGATGGAGCGGCGCAAGTCGCTCGGCGGGTCGATCCCCGTCCGCACGACGCGTGCCCGCCGGCCGATGAAGCTGCCGAACGACAGCGCGTACGCCGAGCTGATGGGCGGTTCCGGCGGGCAGGAAGTGTCGACGACAATGGGCTTCACCCGGCTGCTGCGCAACCTCGCACGTGACGAGAACATGGGCTCGCGGGTCGTGCCGATCATCCCCGACGAGGCCCGCACGTTCGGGATGGACGGCCTGTTCCGCGAGCTCAACATCTACGCCTCACAGGGCCAGAAGTACCAGCCGGTCGACCACGACCTCCTGCTCAGCTACTCCGAGTCCGCGAAGGGCCAGATTCTCGAGGAGGGCATCACCGAGGCCGGCGCGATGTCGAGCTTCATCGCCGCCGGCACGAGCTACGCGACCCGCGGTGTGCCGATGTTGCCGTTCTACACGTTCTATTCGATGTTCGGGTTCCAGCGCGTCGGCGACCTGATCTGGCAAGCGGCCGACATGCGCTGCCGCGGATTCATGATGGGCGCCACCGCCGGTCGCACGACGCTGATGGGTGAGGGCCTCCAGCACCAGGACGGACACAGCCTGGTGCTCGCGTCGACCGTGCCGGCTGTACAGGCGTATGACCCGGCGTTCGCCTACGAGGTCGGCGTGATCGTCGACGCGGGGATCACGCGGATGTACGGCGGCGGAGAGCCCGACGAGACCGACGTCTTCTACTACATCACCCTGTACAACGAGAACTACGAGATGCCGGCGCTGCCGGATCGTGAGGGGATCCGCGACGGCATCCTCGAGGGCCTCTACAAGTGGGCGGACGCGCCCGACGGCGACACGCTGATCCCGGCGACGATCCTGTTCTCCGGGTCGGCACAGGGTGCGGCCCGCGAGGCGGTCGCCGAGCTCGCCGAGCACTACGGCGTCGGCGCGGAGCTGTGGTCGGCCACGTCCTACAAGGCACTGCGCGAGGAGGGCCTCGCCGCCGAGCGCCACAACCGCCTCCACCCGTCGCAGGAACCCCGTGTCCCGCGCGTCAAGCAGATCCTCGACGAGTCGTCCGGTCCGATCACTGCGGTGTCCGACTTCATGATGAGCGTGCCCGAGCAGATCCTGCGGTTCCTCGACGATCGCACGTTCATGACGCTCGGAACCGACGGCATGGGGCGGTCCGACACGCGCGAGGCACTGCGTCGCTGGTTCGAGATCGACACCGGCCACGTCGTCGTCGGCGTCCTGTCGAGCCTGTTCCAGGACGGCAAGGTCGACGCGAGCGTCGTCGAGGACGCGATCCGCCGCTACGACATCGACCCCGACGCCGTCGACCCGTTCATCATTTGAGGCTCGTCAGCCGACGGTAGATTCGACACATGGCCGGAACGCTGTACATCACGGGCGACAAGGCGGCGGACAAGCTGCTCAACACGAACGCGAACGCACTGCTGCTGGGGATGCTGCTCGACCAGCAGGTCCCGATGGAGTGGGCGTTCCAGGGCCCGGCCACGCTGAAGGCACGCCTCGGCCATCTCGACCCGAAGAAGATCGCCGCGATGGACGAGGACGAGTTCGTGTCGATCTGCTGTGAGAAGCCCGCGATCCATCGGTTCCCGGGCTCGATGGGCACGCGCGTCCACCAGGTGTGCACCGCGCTCGCGGACGACTACAAGGGCAACGCCGCGAACCTCTGGAAGGGCGTCGAGTCCGGTGCCGAGTTGTTCCGCCGGTTGAAGGCGCTGCCCGGCTTCGGCGACGAGAAGTCGAAGATCTTCGTGGCATTGCTCGCGAAGACCCAGGGAGTCACCCCCGACGGGTGGCGCGAGGCCGCCGGCAAGTTCGGCGACGACACGCCCCGCTCGGTGGCCGATGTCGTCGACGACGACTCGCTCGGCAAGGTGCGCGACTGGAAGAAGGCCCAGAAGGCCGCCAAGAAGGACAAGCAGGACCGGCCGCTGTCCTGACGCGTCACGCCGTCGGGCCGCCTGGGCGACGCAGCAACCGGCGCAGCATCCGGACCGGAGTCCGGCGCAGTTCGGCGTTCAGCCAGTCGTTGTCCCGAGCGAGCGCTTCACCGTGGGCAGCGAGGGCGTCGAGGCGCGCCGCCGAGTCGGCATCGGCGGCGGCCCGCTGCCGCAGTGCTGCCAACTCGTCGACGATCCACCGCTCGACGAGCACCAACGAGCCTGCATCGTCGCCGCCCGGAACATCGCCGCCCGGATCGTCGCCGCCCGGAACATCGCCGATCGTCGGTCCCGTTGCCCCGACGGCCGGCACACCGGTGTCGTGAACCCCGCAGTACGGCGCGACGTCGCGCAGCAGACGGTGGAGTGCGGTCGCTGATGTGTCGCCGAGGTCGCGGCCCAGCGCGCCGAGTGCCGCGACCGGGAATGCGAGCGCCGCGGCCGGCGTCGCCCGGGCGCCCTCGTCGTCGGCCACCTCGTACCGCACCGGCCACGAGCGATCGTCCGGCGAATCGGTCGGCGCGCAGCGCAGCACCATCCCGTGCCACGACGAACCCGCCTCGACGAACTGCTCGACCCACCGCACACTGAGCCGCTGACCCGGGCCGACGACGGCGACGTGGCTGCACGACACGTCCGACCACGCGTCGTGCCCGACCAACTCCCAGGCGGTGCTCGTCTGTGCGTCGAGGTCGGCGCGCAGCGTCGCGACGTCGTCGTCCGAGGCGTTCGCCGCCGCGACGACGGCGATGCGTACATCGGGGTCCGCGGCAGGGTCGAGGATCGGCAACGGCGGTGCGACGGCGGGCACGGCGGCCGGTTCGTACAGCCGCACGAACTGGTACGTCGCACCATGGTCGTCCGCCCGTGCCCGCAGGTCGGCCAGGAACCGGCCGAGCGGCGTCGTCGTGTGCAGCAGTGGTGAGCCGACGGGACGATGCTGATCGGACCACTCCGAGATCGTGTCCATCCGGTCGGTCTCGACGAGCCCGCACGCCGCGGTGATCGCGGCGAGTGTGGCGGCGGTGAAGAAGCGCAGATGCGTCGCGTCGAGCAGACCGGTTGCGGTCAGCTCCCAGCGGGCATTGAGCAGCTTGACCGCGACGTCGCGGTGTGTGACGTTCGGGACGCTGAGACCGAGCAGTGGGACATCGCGCTCCTGCATCCAGGACGCGATCGCGTGGACGGCGACGTGCGGTTCGACGAGATGCTCGATCACGTCGAGCGCGAGGACCGCCGTGACACCCGGTGACCCCGGCTGGCCGGCCACCGCGGCATCGAGCGTCGCGCCGAGACCTTCGAGCCGGCGCAGATCGATCGGGTGCGCCCCGAACCCGCGGTCGCGCAACGCGTCGAGACAGTGGGCGTTGACGTCGAGGCCGATGTAGACGAATCCGGCGTCGCGTAGCGGTTCGGCGAGCGGTGCGGACCCACAGCCGAGGTCGAGCACGATGCCCCGCTCGGCGCGTCGCTGCAGCATCGCCACGATGTGACCGTGGGAGGTGTCCGGGTGGAAGTCGAGGACCTCGTAGTCGGCGGTCTCGGACTCGGGCGGCTGCGCGTCCATCGCCGCCGACCCTACTGACGACGACGCCGGACGCGACCGCTCAACCGGCCGGCCAGACGTGGCGGGATCCCGGCCAGCCCGTGCAGCAACGCGCGCCGGTGGACCGCCCGCGGCTTGTGGCCGAGACGCCGAACCGACAACCACAGACCCCGCGCCAGTTCGCCCGCCGAACCGTGCATCGCCGTCACCCACAACCGGTTGCGTTCCTGCAGACGGCGGACGTCGTCGCCGAGCTGATCGGTGGTCGCGCTGACGGTGTGGCGGACCCGCGACGTCGGCACCCACCGATGGCGCCATCCGCGACGCGTCCCCCGCCGGGCGAGCTCGACGTCCTCGTAGTACAGGAAGAACCGCTGGTCGAACATGCCGACGTCCTCGATGAAGTCGCGGTGCAGCAGCACCGCGCCGCCGGTGAATGCGACGATGTCTCCCGCTTCGTCGGGCAGGTCGCCGGCGGCGATGCCGCGGTCGCGATCGGTGCCGGCGCCGGCGCGGTCGAGTTCGACGCCCGTGCTGTTGACCAGCGGGTCGCCGCCCGCCGCCGAACCCGTCTCGAACAGCAGCGTCGGCTGCGCCGCCCCGACGTCCGCGTCGGCGTCGAGCGCCGCGATCAGCGGGCCGAGCCAGCCGGGCTCGACGATGACGTCGTCGTTGAGCAGCGCGACGGCATCGGCGCCTCGTTCGAGGGCCCGCCGGATGCCGACGTTCATGCCGCCGCCGTAGCCCCCGTTCGATCCGGTCTCGACGACCTCGACACCCGCGCCCGCGAGGCGTTCGTTCGCCGATGCGCCGTTGTCGACGACGACGACGTCGACCGCGATGTCGGCCCCTGTCGTGGAGTGGGCGGACGTCGCGACGGCCGCGCGCACGCAGCGCTCGAGCAGGCCCGCCGGCGCATCGAACGCCAGGACGACGACGTCGACCCGTTCGATCGGGTCGCGGGTCGG
>JAHEKY010000001.1 GCA_024644465.1 Ilumatobacteraceae bacterium
CGGCCTTCTCGGCGCCGTAGAACCCCGCCGGGCAGGTCACGACCGGCGACGTCTCGTCGAGGCCGGAACGGCCGAAGTCGCCGTAGACCGCGATGCTCGAGACGTAGAAGCAGAAGTCGGCCCGGTCCCGGAGCAGGCGCGCGGTCTCGCCCACGAGCCGTCGGTCCTCCGGCCAGACGTCGATGACGGCGTCCCACTGTCGCCGCCTCCCGAGGCTCGAGAGATCGCTCGATCCCGCGACGCGGATCCCACGCAGCTTCTCGAGCTCCGGGAAGAGGTACGGCCGCGTGGGCCCGCGGTTGAACAGCGTCACCTCGTGGCCGCGCCGCAGGGCCTCGGCGACGATCGCCGGGCCGACGTAATTCGTGCCGACGGGAACGTCGCGTCGACGCTGGCGCCGAACCGCGCGTCGAGCGCAGCGGCGACGGCCGGTGCGTCCACGGCGGTCGCCAGGCCCACGTCGACGCGTTTGGTCGACAGCAGCAGCGTGCGCATGTCCGCGACCGGGGCGTCGTAGATCACGTCGCCGTGGTTGACCACGATCGCCCGATCGGCGACGTGTTCGATGTCGGCCACGTCGTGGCTCGTCAGGAACACGGTCGTCCCCAGCTCGGCGTTGACCCGCACGAGCATGTCGCGGAACCGCTGCTTGCCCGTCAGGTCGAGCCCGATCGTCGGTTCGTCGAGAAACAGCAGCTCCGGCTGGTGCAGCATGCACGCGGCCAGCTCGCACCGCATCCGCTGCCCGAGCGAGAGGGTGCGGACCGGCTGGTCGAACAGCTCGTGCGCCTCGAACAGGTCGGCCAATTCGACGGCGCGCCGGTTGATCTCGGCGTCGGACATGCCGTGGATCGCGCCGAGCATCCGCAGCGAGGCACGTGGGCTCAGCTCGTTCCACAGTTGCGACCGCTGCCCGAAGAGCGTGCCGATGCGTCGCGTCAGCGACCGGCGGTCCTGCCACGGCACGAGTCCGAGGACGAGTGCAGAGCCGGAGGTCGGGACGAGGATGCCGGTGAGCATCTTGATCGAGGTCGACTTGCCGGCGCCGTTCGGCCCGATGAACGCCAGCCGCTCACCGGCGTCGACCGTGAAGGTGACGTCGCGTACCGCTTCGACGACCCGGCGGGTGCGGCGGCGGCCGACGACGAAGGTCCGGGACAGGCCCCGCACGTCGATCGCCCGGCCGCTGTCCATCCACCATTGTTGTCACACCGACCGCCCGTCGCGGCCGAAGGTATTCCGAGGCGACGACCGTCGGGTCGTCGTTGTGTCCGACACGACTACGACTTGTGCAGGCGGAAATAGAGCATCCGGGGGAACGCCGCCGCAGCGGCGTAGCGCTCCGATCGGTCGAGGAACGCCTCCGGCGGGGACGGTTCGAGCATCCGATCGATGACGAGCCCGTGCTCGGCGAGCGCGTTGACGTACCGCGACATCGGGCGGTGATGGAAGCGGATCCACACGCCTCGCTCGACCTGTTCGTCCGCCGCGGCCTCGACGAGGTACGGCCCGAGGCGCCAGTACTGCTCCGGCGGGTCGACGGTGTGATCGTCGATCAGGCCGGAACCGGGCATCTGCAGCACCGGGTGGTTGAGGAAGAAGCAGAACCGCCCACCCGGCAGGAGCACCCGCGAGACCTCGGCGATCGCCTCGTCGAGTTCGTCGATGTGCTCGAACACGAGGCACGCGACTGCGGCATCGAACGACCCGTCCGCGAACGGCAGCACGGCGGCGCCACCGCGGACGTACGCGACACCACCGCCTCGCTTCGCGGCGACGGTCAGGCAGTTCCAGGTCGGGTCGACGCCGACGACGTCGCAGCCGTGGCCCGCGAGCACACGGCTCACCTGGCCGTCACCGCACCCGATGTCGAGCACCCGCCCGGCGCCGGCCAACTCGTACGCCGCGAGCGGCAGGATCTGCTCCTCGTACTCAAGGTCGGCCCCATCGGTGAACCCGTCGATCCACCACGCGGCGTGTGCCTCCCACAGATCGTCGCGTTCGTCGGCCACGATCCCGAGCGTACGGCTGCGGGCCGCGGCGCCGTGTCTGCGTACGGTGACGGCATGAAATTCTCCCTCTGGCCCAACCCGAGTCGCCCGCCGCAGGAGGTGCTCGACCTCGCCCGGATGGCGGACGACGACGGTTGGTACTGCATCTGGTACGCGGACCACTACATGCCGAACACCGGCGACGAGTCGTTCGCTCCCGGCGACGTGCACGAGTGCTGGTCGATGCTCCCGGCGATCGCGGCGACGACGACACGCGTCCGTCTCGGCCCGCTGGTCGCGCCGACATCGATTCACCATCCGGCGCTGCTCGCCAACCGCGCCGCGACGATCGATCGACTCTCCGGCGGCCGGTTCGTGCTCGGGATGGGCGCCGGGTGGCAGATCAACGAGCACCGGGCGTACGGCATCGAACTCGAAGCGCCCGGCACCCGTGTCAGCCGGTTCGAGGAGTCGATCCAGATCGTGCGGTCGCTCTTGGACGACGAGCACACGACGTTCGCAGGCCAGTTCTACGAGATCACCGCGGCGCCGTGCGACCCGAAGCCGGTGCAGGGGCGCCTTCCGATCCTCGTCGGCACCGGCAGCCCGCGGATGCTGCGGATCACCGCCCGGCACGCCCAGCAGTGGAACACGTGGGGTGCTCCCGACCTGGCCGCCGAACGTCGCAGCGCGTTCGTCGAGGCGTGCGACGCCGTCGGCACCGACCCTGCGTCGATGCACGCCTCGGCGCAGGCCCTCGTCTTCATCACCGACGACGACGCTGCGGTCGACAAGATCATGGCGGGCGACATGGCCGACCGCTCGATCGCCGGCTCGATCGACCACATCGTGGAGCAGGTCGGTCGCTTCCGCGACGCCGGCTTCGACGAGCTGATCGTGCCGGACTTCACGCTCGGCGCATCGGCTGAGGAACGCCTCGACGCATACCGCCGAATCCACGCCGAGGTCGTGCCCCAGCTCCGCTGATCCTCGGCATGGTGACGGTCAGGATTGGTGGAACTTGGCGTGGACCGCGTCGGCGACCGCGTCCGGGAGGAACGACAGCGCGCGCAGGTCGTCGAGTGACGCCTGCTTCACCTTGTTGACCCCGCCGAGCGCCTTCGTCAGCTTCTTCTTGCGCACCTCACCGAGGCCGGGGATGCCGTCGAGCGCGCTGACGGTCATCCGCTTGCTCCGGCGCTCGCCGTGGAACGTGTTGGCGAACCGGTGCGCCTCGTCGCGGATCCGCTGCAACATGAACAGCGCCTCACTCCCCCGCGTGATCTCGATCGGCGCGGACCGGCCCGGCACGTAGACCTGCTCGAACCGCTTCGCCAGCCCGGCGACCGGGATCTCGTCGGTCAGACCCAACTCGTCGACGACCCGCTTGGTCGCACTGACCTGGCCCTTGCCGCCGTCGACCAGCAGCAACTGCGGCGGATACGCGAATTTGCCGGGCTTGTCACCACGCTCGTTGATGGGACGGTCGCGCTCGTCGAGGTAGGCCTGGAGCCGGCGGCGCACGACCTCGGCCATCGCCGCGTAGTCGTCGTTGCCGTCGACCCCGTTGACCTTGAACCGCCGGTATTCCCGCTTCGCCGGCAGCCCGTCCTCCAGCACGACCATCGACCCGACGTAGTCGGTGCCCTGGAGGTGGGCCATGTCGTAACACTCGATCCGCAGCGGCGCCTCCGGCAGGTCGAGCGCATCCTGCAGTTCGGTCAGCGCCCTGCTGCGGGTGTTGTGGTCGCTCGCCCGGCGCATCCGGTGACGCGTGAACTCCTCGCCCGCGTTGCGGGTGACGGTCTCCAGCAGCGCCCGCTTGTCGCCGCGCTGCGGCACCCGGATCTGCACCTTCGAGCCCCGCGCCAGCTCGAGCCACTCCTCGTAAACCTCGCGGTCGTCGGCTTCGTACGGCACGAGCACCTGCTTCGGCACGCCGAGGATCGGCTCCTCGCCGTAGAGGTTCTCGAGGATGCGGTCGATCAGACCGCCCGGCGTCAGCTCCTCGACCTTGTCGAGGATGAAGCCCTTGCGGCCGACGACGCGCCCCTTGCGGACGTAGAACATCTGCACCGACGCCTCGAGCTCGTCCTCGGCGATCCCGATCACGTCCAGGTCCTCGCTGCGGTCCGCGACCATCTGCTGTTTCGCGATCGCCTTGTTCACCGCGACGAGCCGATCGCGCAACCGTGCGGCCTGTTCGAACTCGAGGCCCTGCGCGGCGGCCTTCATGTCGGCTTCGAGGCGGGTCACGATGTCGTCGGTGTCGCCGTCGAGGAACTGGCACAGCTCGTCGACGAGTTGGCGGTACGGCATCTCGTCGATCTCGCCGACGCAGGGGCCCGAGCACTTCTCGATGTGGAACAGCAGACACGGCCGGCCGAGCCGCTGGTGCTCGTTGAACTTGCCCTGCGTGCATGTCCGCACCGGGAAGCTGCGCAGCAACAGGTCGAGCGTGTCCCGGATCGCGTAGGCATGTGCATAGGGCCCGAAGTAGCGGGTGCCCTTGCGCTTGCGGCCGCGCATCACCTGCGCGCGCGGCCACTGCTCACCGGTCGTCACGGCGAGGAACGGATAGCTCTTGTCGTCGCGGAGCCGGACGTTGAAGCGCGGATCGTGCTGCTTGATGAGGCTGTACTCGAGCATCAGCGCCTCGACCTCGTTGCGCACGGTCGTCCACTCGACCGATTCGGCGGTCCGCACCATCTGCGCGGTGCGGGCATGCATGTTGCGCGGGTTCTGGAAGTAGTTCGAGAGTCGCTGGCGCAGGTTCGACGCCTTGCCGACGTAGATCACGCGGCCGTTGCGGTCCTTGAACTGATACGAACCCGGTTGTTCCGGGATCGTTCCTGCGGGCGGCCGCTTCACCATGACCAACTCAGGATACGGATCGGCGGGTACGGTGAACACCGATGTCCGACTACCTCGCCGCGATGTTCCGCCGCCGTCACAACGACGGCTGGTTCCGAGTCGGCCGATTCGACGCCACGACGACCGACATCCTCTGCGGGCTCGCGGTGGTCACGATGTTCATCTACGGCATCGCCGGCGTGTCGACGTTCAACCAGCTCGTCTTCAACTCGTTCCTCGTGCGCGAGCAGTACGAGGTGTGGCGGATCCTCACGTGGGCCGTCGCGACACCGCCGGAGTTCTTCCCGCTCATCGGCGTCGTGTTCTTCTGGGTGTTCGGCCAGCAACTCGAGGCATTGTTCGGCCGGGCCCGGTTTCTCGTCTGGGTGCTGATCGTCACGATCGTGCCGGCCGTGATCCTGACATTCCTCGGCGCGCTCAGCGCCGAGATCGACCTGACGAACGGCGAACTGGGGCTGCAAGCGCTGTTCCTGGGCGGGATCTGGGTCTACGCGGCGACCTACCCGGGCGTGCGGTGGTTCGAGGTCATACCACTGTGGGCGATCGCCGCAGTCTTCACGCTGATCAGCCTCCTCCAGTACAACGGCATCGGCGCGACCGGCAAGGTCGTCTTCCTGCTGATCGCGATGGGCGTCGCGCTCATCGCCGGGCGATCACTCGGCCTCGCGACCGGCTGGCCGATCCCCCACGTCGACCTCGGCGCGGTCGGTAGCGGTAGTGGCGGTGGTGGTGGCGGTGGCGGTCGTGGTGGCGGCCGGCCGAAGCGCCGCAAGCCGAAGCGGTCCAAACCGTCGCGCTCGACCGGCTCGTCGGTCATCGACGGGCCGTGGCGCAACGCACCACCGCCGGTGGCACCGCCGACCGGGCCGTCGCCGGCCGACCAGGCCGAGCTCGATGCGCTGCTCGACAAGATCGGCGCGTCGGGGATGGAGTCGCTGAGCGCCGCCGAGAAGAAGCGGCTCAACGAGCTGTCGAAGCGGCTCCGCAACCGCTGACGGCGCTCCGGTCAGGCGACCCGAGCCGGTTCGCGGACGCGTGCCGCAGTCAGCCATGCGAACACCAGCAGCCCGGCGGCGAGCAGGGCCGCGGCGTTCGCCAGCAGGTGGAAGCCGAGCGACGCCTTGACGAATCCGGACGCGAGCGCGGCGAGGGCACCGCATGCGCTCATCGTCAGGTCCGACGTGCCCTGTACCTCGACCCGGGCGGCGACGGGGACCGAGGCCGTCAGCAAGGTCGACCCGCCGATCAGACCGATGCTCCAGCCGAGCCCGAGGAAGAACAAGCCGACGAACATCAGCGCCGGGACGTAGCCGGCGAGCACCGTACTCAGCGTGCCTGCGCCGAGCACCGCGGCACCGACCTGGATCGCCCGGACGCCGCCGACCCGGTCGACGAACCGCCCGACGAGCGGGGCGAGTCCGTACATCCCGAGGATGTGCAGAGCGATCACGAACGCCGAGAGGTCGGCGTGCCCGTGGTCGCGCATGTGCGGCGGCGTCATCGTCATCACCCCGACCATCGCCGCCTGCGACGCGGCCATCGCCGCCAGCCCCAGCGTTGCGCCCGCCGATCCGGCGATGACGCGGGCCGACATCCGGATCTGCCTGAAGGGGTGGACGCGCGGAGCATCACGATCGATCCCACCGACGACCGCCAACGGATCGGGCCGCAGCCGCGTGAACACGACGAGCGCCGCCACGAGGAACATCGCTGACGCGAAGACGAACGGGCCGACCAGTTCGTCGAGACCGACGAGTTCCGCAGCGCGCCGCTCGTACGGCGTCAGCGTCGGCCCGAACGCAGCACCCAACGCTCCGATCCACACGATCGCGGCGATCGCCCTCGCCTGCTGATCCGGTTCCGCCAGGTCGGCCGCGACGTAGCGGCCCTGCAGCGTCGCCGCCTGGCCGGCGCCGAACGCGACCATCCCCGCGAGGAACAGGGGAAACCATCGCAGTTGCCCGCCGGTGGCGGCCACTGCTGAGCCAACGCAGCCGATCAGCAGTGCGCCGACCATGCCGGGCCGACGGCCGTGGCGGCGCATGAACGCGGCCAGGGGCACGATCGTGATCGCGGCGCCGAGCGTGAACGAGGCGCTACCGAGGCCGGCCAGCCGGTCGGAGCCGAGCAGGTCGCTCGCGAGCAGCGTGACGACGGCGACCATGCCGGCGACGGCTGCTTGGCCGGGAACGGTCGCCAGACGGAGCGAGTTCAGGGTGCGCCGCTGGAGCTCGTCCCGTTCCGCGACCGGATCCGTCGTCGTCAGGTGCGCCACCGTGCGATCCTCGCAGACCGGACGGCCGGTCAGGCCACCGCGCCGGGCCCGTCCTTGCGGCGCGAGATTCCTGTGGCGCGATCGACGGGTGGGCTGGTCTAGTAGGTATGGGGGGCACCTCGGAGCTCGGAGTCGAGATGGCGCAGACCAGTGCCGCGAGCGAGTGGTTCGACGGCTTCATCACCGCCGCCGAACCGAAGCTCCGGCGCGCCTTCGTCGCCGCGCTCGGCCAGCAGGCCGGGATGGATGCGACGAGCATCGCGCTGTCCTACGCCTGGGAGCATCGCGATCGGCTCCGGGGGATGGCGAACCCGGCGGGCTACGTGTACCGGGTCGGTCGCAGCCGCGTCGGGCGGCGGCGACGCGAACCGCAATTCCTGCCGGTCCCCGCCGACGCCGAACACGACATCGAACCAGGGCTGCCGGCCGCGCTCACGAAACTGACCGAGAAGCAGCGCGCCGCCGTGATGATGGTCCACGCCGCAGGGTGGACCCGCCAGGAGGCGGCCGAAGCGCTCGACATCGGCGTGTCGAGCCTCGACACGCACCTCACGCGCGGCCTCCGGCGACTGCGCCACGAACTGGGAGTGAAGACCCATGGCTGATGTCGATCTCGAACGCCAACTCGTCGACTACGTCGACGCCACGACCACACCGGTCACCCACCCCGCCCCGCTACGAACGGAGATGATCATGCTCGCACCGGACCGCAACGAACCGTCCCGCCGGATCTGGATGTCGGCCGCCGCGGCCGCCGCCGCGATCATCGCCGTCGGGGCCCTCGTGTTCGCCGCGACGCGCGACGGCGACTCGGAGCCGGCCGACGAACCGCCGCCGGCGACGTCCGAGCAGCCGGCACCCGAGACGACGGTCGCCGTCGGGCCTCGCGAGCAGGCAGCGATCGACGCAGCCGCGGCGTACTGGCGTGCGTGGAGTGACGGCGACGCCGATGCCGTGCTCGCCGCCTCGGACACGACGGAGTTGGCCGTCCAGAAGGAAGCCGAGCTCGTGCCGTGGTGGGCAGGCGCAGCATGGCCGGACGGGAGCACCGACCGCTGGCCGAGCGGCCCGTGCCGCATCGTCGGCACCGGGCTCGACGGAGATGCCATCCCAGTCGAATGCCAGGTCGCCGTGCCCGACCCGGTCGCCGTCGCGCTCGATCGACACGAGCTGTTGTGGACGGTCGACGTCAACGACGACGGCACGATCCGGCGCCGGGCCGAGCCGATGACCGCGCTCCTCAGCAACTACACACCGGTGTGGTCCGCCTACGCCGACTACCTGTCGATGTTCCGCCCCGACGAGTACGCCGCAGCCTGCGACCCGGCAGCGTTCGGCGCCGGTGAGATCTTCGACCAGGCCGGCCTCGCGCTCACGGGCGAGTGCGCCGCACTCACGAGCGCCGCATCCGCCGACGTCGCTGCCTGGATCGCCGCCGACCGCCCCGAACCGCCCGCCGTCGATGAACCCGCCGACGAACCGGAGGTCGTCGACGAGGCACTCACCACCGAGGCGCTCGTCGGCTACTGGGCGAACGTCGACGGGTGGACCGCGTTGTTCGCCGACTTCCGTCGCGACGGAACGTTCACGATCGGCAACACCGGCCGGCTCGACGGCGGCGCGTTCACCGGCGGCACGTACGCCGTCGAGAACGACCAGATCGTCTTCACCGGCATCGGCGGCGGGTGCGACGGTGAGCGATTCGTGTGGCGGCCGACGGCGTTCGGTGGTGGCGCCCTCGATGTCGACGTGACACCGAACGGCGGCTGTGCATCCCTCGCCACGTGGAGCTGGGTCCGGGTGTCACCGGCCTCGCCGGCGAGTCTCGACCTGCAACCCGGAGACCGCGAAGTCACGCCCGCGGCACCGGCGGAGATCCGCGACGTCGTCGGGATCTGGGTGCGGCTCGGCAGCGGCGACGTCCTCGCGATCGAGAGCGACGGCACGTACCTGTTCACGACCGACGGCGACACGCTCGAGCCGACCGACCGCGGTCAGTTGACCGTCGATGCGCTTGGCGAACTCGTGTTCACGAGCAACGGGGCCGGTGCCTGCGCGGCGGGCGACACATGGAGGTGGGCCGATGTCACCACGGCGGCCGATCTCATCCGAGAGGGCAACCCGCGCGGCACGACGATGCGCACGACGGCGAGTGCGATGTGCTCGTCGGCCAACGGCGGCACCGTGTGGCGGCTGCTGTCACCCGACGTCCCCGGCTGACCCCCCACCCCACCCCACCCCACCACACCCGTGCGATGACGATCATCCCGCCGGCGCGGGGACATCGTCATCGCTGCGGAGATTCCGCCGTTGGGACGGGAGATTCCGCCGTTGGGACGTACGCTCGACGTCACCGACTCCCTCCGCGACGTACTCGAATCCGGAGCGGGGCCATGACCTATCTACCACCCGAGGCACACGCGCTGTTCGAGCGGCAGCACGGCGTCGCCTCGATCGAGCAACTCGAGATGTGCGGACTCAGCCGTCGTCAGGTCGAGCACCTGGAGCGCAACGGCGCGCTGTTCAACGTGCTGCGGGGCGCCTACCGCTCGCCGAGTGTGCCGGAGACCGAGCTCGGCCGATGTGCGGCGCTGTGTGTCGCACGTCCCGGTGTCGCGATCGCCGGCCCGACCGCCGGGCGGCTGCACGGGTTCCGTCGTGTGTCCGGCGATCGGCGAATCCACCTCATCGCCCAGCCTGGCGCCCAACCGGCGACCGTTGACCCGCGCGTCGTCACGTACCGCACCGCAGCGATCCATCCGCACGACGTGATCGCCCGACCCGACGGGATCCGGGTCACGTCTCAGCCGCGGACCGCGCTCGACCTCGCGCGGTCACTGCGCTTCGGCGACCTCGTGTCCGTCATCGAGCAGGCGATGCACGACGGCGCCGCCTCGGACGCGGAGATGCGGGCGGTGGCCGTCGACTGGGTTCGACGGCGACCGTGGGTGCGGCGATATCTCGCGGCACTCGACTGCCGACTCGGCGGTGGTGCGGCCGAGTCGCATCCCGAGGTTCGAGTCGGGCGGGCGTTGCGCGCAGCCGGGGTCCACGGGGTCGTCCGCCAGTTTCGCATCGAGCTGAACGGGTACGGGTGGGCGAAATTCGACCTCGCAGTACCGAGACTGCGGTGGGCGATCGAGGTCGACGTGTTCCCGACCCATGAGGAACTCGCCGGCGCGTGGTCCGACCGACGCCGCGACGACGCCGCGACGAGGCTCGGCTGGGTCGTCGACCGCATCACCCGCTCGCGCTACGAGTCGGCGTTCGAGGACGAGATCCGATCGCTCACCGCCCAGTTCCACCGCCTCGACCGAGCCGCCGGGTGAGCCCCCCGTGCGATGACGATCACCCCGCCCCCACGGGATCAACGTCATCGCAGCGCAAGTGAGGCCCGGGCGGTGACGATCACCCCGCCCCGGCGGGATCAACGTCATCGAACCGCGGATGAACCCCCGTGCGATGACGATCACCCCGCCCCCACGGGATCAACGTCATCGCAGCGCAAGTGAGGCCCGTGCGATGACGATCACCCCGCCCCGGCGGGATCAACGTCATCGAACCGCGGATGAGGCCGTGCGCCGGCCGGGCCGCACCGCCCGCCGCGGGCGGGCTCGGTCAGAGGATGTCGCGCAGGTACTGGCCGGTGAACGAGCCGTCGACGGCGGCGACGTCCTCCGGAGACCCCTCGGCGACGACGGTGCCGCCCTGGCTGCCGCCACCGGGACCGAGATCGATCAACCAGTCCGCGGTCTTGATCACGTCGAGGTTGTGCTCGATCACGAGGACGGTGTTGCCCTGGTCGACCAGCCGTTGGAGCACGGTCAGCAGCCGCCCGACGTCTTCGAAGTGGAGACCGGTCGTCGGTTCGTCCAGCAGGTAGATCGTGTGGCCGGTGGAGCGCTTCGCCAGTTCGGTGGCGAGCTTGACGCGCTGTGCCTCGCCGCCGGAGAGCGTCGGCGCGGGCTGGCCGAGCCGCACGTAGCCGAGCCCGACGTCCATCAGCGTCTCCATGTAGCGGGCGATGCCCGGCTGGTTGGCGAAGAACCCGACCGCCTCGGCGACCGGCATGTCGAGCACATCGGCGATGTTCTTGCCCTTGAACTCGATGTCGAGCGTGTCGCGGTTGAACCGGGCCCCCTTGCAGACCTCGCACGGCACGTACACGTCGGGCAGGAAGTGCATCTCGATCTTGATCGTGCCGTCGCCGGAGCACGCCTCGCAGCGGCCGCCCTTGACGTTGAAGCTGAACCGCCCCGGCTGGTAGCCGCGTACCTTCGCCTCGTTGGTCTGCGCGAACAGCTTGCGGATCTTGTCGAACACGCCGGTGTACGTCGCCGGGTTCGAGCGCGGTGTGCGGCCGATCGGCGACTGGTCCATGTCGATCACCTTGTCGAGGTGCTCGCTGATGCCGGTGATCTTCTTGTGCTTGCCGGACGGTGTCTTCGACTTGTAGATCTTCTGCATCAATACCGGCAGCAGGATGTCGCGCACGAGCGTCGACTTGCCCGAGCCGGACACGCCCGTGACGGCGACGAAGTTGCCGAGCGGGATCTTGATGTCGAGGTTCTGCAGGTTGTGTTCGCGTGCGCCGTAGATCTCGACGCTGTGCAGCCCGCGGGGGCGTCGGGCCTCCGGGACCGGGATCTTCTTCTTGCCGCTGATGTACTGCCCGGTGACCGAGGCCTTCGCCTTCGCGATCCCCTTGACGGGGCCGGCGTAGACGATCTCGCCGCCGTGCTCGCCGGCGCCGGGGCCGATGTCGACGATCCAGTCGCTCTCCTTGATCGTCTCCTCGTCGTGCTCGACGACGATCACGGTGTTGCCGAGGTCGCGCAGGCGCGTCAGCGTGTCGATCAGCCGGCGGTTGTCGCGCTGGTGGAGGCCGATCGACGGCTCGTCGAGGACGTACAGCGTGCCGACGAGACCCGAGCCGATCTGCGAGGCG
This sequence comes from Ilumatobacteraceae bacterium, assembly GCA_024644465.1. Taxonomy (GTDB): domain Bacteria; phylum Actinomycetota; class Acidimicrobiia; order Acidimicrobiales; family Ilumatobacteraceae; genus Ilumatobacter_A. The sequence goes on from JAHEKY010000001.1 coordinate 12,089, forward strand.
AGGCGGATCCGCTGCGCCTCACCGCCGGCCAGCGTGCCTGCAGAGCGCGACAGCGTGAGGTAGTCGAGGCCGACGTCGAGCAGGAAGCCGAGCCGGGCGTTGATCTCCTTCGTGACCCGTTCGGCGATCAGCCGATCGCGCTCGGTCAGTTCGAGCGCGGCGAGGAACTTCGCGGACTCGCCGATCGACAGCTCGCAGACCTCGGAGATGTTGCGGTCGTTGATCGTGACGGCGAGCGACGACGGCTTGAGCCGCGCCCCGCCACACGCCCCGCACGGCACGAGCCGCATGTAGCCCTCGTACTGGTCGCGTGCCCATTCGCTGTCGCTGCCCTCGTGCCGGCGCCGGATCCACGGGATGACACCCTCGTACTCGGTCGAGTACGACCGCGACCGGCCGTAACGGTTCTTGTACTTCACGGTCATCTTGCCCTTGACGCCGTGGAGGATCAGCTTCTGCTGTTTCGCGGTCAGCTTCTCCCACGGCGCCGTGAGATCGATGTCGTTCGCCTCCGCGACCGACTCGAGCATCCGCGTGAAGTACTGCGTGTGTGCGCTGCGCCACGGCGCGATCGCGCCGTCGGAGATCGAGGCCTCGACGTCGGGGATGACGAGCTCGGGGTCGACTTCGAACGTGGTGCCGAGCCCGTCACACGACGCGCACGCGCCGTACGGCGAGTTGAACGAGAAGTTGCGAGGGGCGGGGTCCTCGTAGCTCGTGCCACATTCGCTGCACGCAAGGTGTTGGCTGAACGTGAGCATCTCGTTGGCCGCGCCGTCCCGGCCGATGATCTCGATCTCGGCCACGCCGTCGGCGAGCGTCAGCGCCTGTTCGAGCGAGTCGGTCAGCCGCCGTTCGATGCCGTCCTTCAGGACGAGCCGGTCGACGATGATCTCGATCTTGTGGTTCTCGTACTTCGCGAGCCGCTCGTCGCGCTCGAGGAACTCGTCGAGTTCGACGGTCTCGCCGTCGATGCGGGCACGCACGTACCCCTGCCCGGACAGGTCGGCGAGCAACGTGTCGTACTCCCCCTTGCGGCCGCGCACGACCGGTGCGAGCACCTGGAAACGCATCCCCTCGTCCATCGCGAGGATGCGGTCGACGATCTGTTGCGGGGTCTGGCGCTGGAGCCGGGTGCCGTCGTTCGGGCAGTGCTGGATGCCGACGCGGGCGTAGAGCAGGCGGAGGTAGTCGTACACCTCGGTGATCGTGCCGACGGTCGACCGGGGGTTGCGCCCGGCGGACTTCTGGTCGATCGAGATCGCCGGCGACAGACCCTCGATGACGTCGACGTCGGGCTTGTCCATCTGCCCGAGGAACTGGCGTGCATAGGAGCTGAGCGATTCGACGTACCGCCGTTGCCCCTCCGCGTAGATCGTGTCGAACGCGAGGCTCGACTTGCCCGAACCGGACAGGCCCGTGAAGACGACGAGTCGATCGCGCGGCAACTCGACGTTGACGTTCTTGAGATTGTGTTCGCGTGCGCCACGCACGACGATCTGAGGGCGATCGGTGGTGCCGGTGGCGGGTTTTCTGGCAGCCATGAACCGACAATGCTACCGGCGAACAGGTGTTCAGGTCCGACCAACCACCGACGGCGTCGGGTCGGGCACGGGCGTCGTCGCGCCGGCCGCCTGAAGTCGGATCGAAACGACGCGTCGGACACTTCCGCGCCACCTTCCACGGCCGGCGGGTGTGCACCTGACAGAGTCGTGACGTGACCCACGCACTCGGAACGGCACCACGTCCGGGCGTCGATGCCCGGCGCGCGCTGTTCCCGACCGGCTTGACGATGCTGAAGGCCCTCGCCGTCGCGCGGTGGGTGACGTGGCTGTGGATGTTCGGTGTCGTCTTCGTGTCCGCGACCCGGACGGTGGACGCGCCACGGCCGAACGACCCGTCGGGCGCCGACACCGCGCTGCGCCATCCGCTGATCGCGTCCGTCTGCGTGGTTCTCGTCCTGCTGATGGCGGTCGCCGCGACCGTGTCGATCCGGTCGTCGCCCGAGCGGTTGATGCGGCCGACGTTCGCGCTCGCCGAAGGGGCGCTGGCGCTGCTGCTGAGCGCCATCGACGGATGGGTGTTCGACCCCGGCCACGTGTTCGAGACGTCCCAGAGCCTCGCGACGCAGTACCCCTTGATCGCGGCGGCGTCGCTCGGCCTCACGTTCGGGCCGTGGGTGGCAGCGGGCTTCGGCATCCTCGTCGGACCCGCCGAGTGGCTCGCGGTCGAGTTGAACGAGTTCTCCGACTACTCGCTGCGGCACTGGTTCTCCCTGCTCGCCACGTCGCTGTTCTTCGGCGCCGCCGGAGCACTGTTCGGATGGCTGGCGACGCTCCTCCGCCGCGTCGAGGGCGAGATCGCCGATCAGCGGGCGCGGGACGAGGTCGGTCGCGTCCTCCACGACACGGTGCTGCAGACGCTCGCACTCGTCGAGCAGCGCACGGCCTCGGGCGATCCCGAACTCGCGGCCGCCGCGCGCGACGCCGACCGTGATCTCCGTCGATTCCTGTTCGGCGCAGCCAGCCGAGATCGCCACTCGCTCGAGTCCGCCGTGCGGTCCGCCGTCGAGCGGGCGACGTCCCATCACGACATCGATGTGCTCGTCAACGTGATCGACGACGGCTGCCGCGCCGCGGCGGCCAAGCAGCACGCCCTCGCGGGCGCGGTCGGCGAGGCGGTCACGAACGCGGTGAAGCACGCGGCGGCCAACCGGATCGTCGTCTTCGTCGAGACCGACGACGCCGGGGAGGTGTTCGCGTCCGTGCGCGACGACGGGGTCGGTTTCGACGCCACTGCCGTCGAGGCCGGACACGGCATCAGCGGCTCGATCCGCGACCGGATGGATGCCGCCGGCGGACGCGCCGAGATCGTCAGCACGCCGGGCGCGGGAACGGAGGTCCGGCTGTGGACGACGTGAGGCCCGGTGTGCCGGCCGGCCCGATCCGGGTCGTGCTCGCCGACGACCACGAGATCGTCAGGGCCGGGCTGCGGGGAGCACTCGACGAGCGGTTCGACGTCGTCGGCGAGGCGGACGACGCCGAAGGCGCGATCGACGTGATCACCGCCCGGGCCCCCGATCTCGTCGTGTCGGATCTGCACATGCCACGAGGCGGCGGACTCGCAGTGGTCACTGCGTGCGCGACGATCTGCCCGATCGTCATCCTGACCGTCAGCGAAGCCGAGCGCGACCTGCTCGATGCGATCGCCGCCGGCGCGGCGGGGTATCTCCTCAAGACCGCGCCGATCGACGAGGTGTCGGCCGCCCTCGTCGCCGCGGCCGGCGGCGAGCCGGTGTTCTCGCCGTCGCTGGCGGCGCTCGTCCTCGGCGAGTTCCGCCGGATGGCGCGGTCCACGGACAGCAACCCGCTGACGGGACGGGAGCGGGAGGTGCTCCAACTCGTGGCGCGTGGCCACACGTACAAGGAGATCGGCAGCGATCTCTCGATCGCGCCGAAGACCGCGGAGAACCACGTCCGCAACATCCTCGGCAAGCTGCATCTCAGCCGGCGCAGCGACCTGGTGCGCTACGCGGTCGAACACGGCCTCGATTGAGCCCCCAGAGAAGCCGGGCGGCCCCCAGGCCGGTCTGGGGGGTTTCGCCGATGGTGCGATCGGCCGGCGATCACGACCATGGGAGCCATGCACACCGAACCGCTTCCCCCACCGACCCCCGTGGACCTGCCCGCCGGGCCGACCGCGGCGTCTCGCCCACCCGGCGGCGCTCCCCCGCCCGCCGGTCACGCACATGACGAGCCAACTGCCCGACGGTTCCCGAAGCTCTCGGCGGCCGGCTGGCTGGCTGCCACCGGCGCCACGCTGCTGTTGATCGCGTCGATCGTCGTCGTCGCGAGCCAGTGGCAGACGATCACCCCCGAGATCCGCTTCTCCGGGTTGGTCGCCGCGCTCCTCGCCGTCTACTTCGTCGCCGAAGCGGGCCGCGAGCGGTACCCCAGCACGTCGTCCGCCCTCGCCACGCTCGCGGCGACGATGACGGCACCCGTCGGCATTGCCGCCGCGTCGAGCATCAACCAGACGTGGCCGATGTGCGTGCTCGTCGGCGGCGTCGCCGCCCTCGTCGCCGCCGAGGTCCAGTCGCGCCGCTGGGACGTCTCGATCCTCAAGGCGGCGACGGTCGCCGGGGTCGGCCTGGCCGCGGCAGGACTCGCCGCCATCATCGACGCACCGGTCGGGCTGATCGTCGCCGGCGCGGCCGCCGTCGCTCTCGCCACCGGAGCGTGGCGTCGGAGCGTCGTGCTCTCCGTCGCGGTCGGTTGTTCGCCGGCGCTGCTGGCGTTGAGCGACGCCGGCATCGGGACCGGCACGCTCGCGCGGATCGGTGCGACGGGGAGCGTTCTCGCATGGAGCGCTCCGCTCAGTGCCGCCGTCGCGGCGATCGTGATCGGCATCTCCGCCCACCGCCGCGCCGAGATCGCTCTCGTTGCGCTGTCGGTCGCGACGCTCGCCGGCGGGGTGCTCGTCGGACTCGGTCATCGCGGCGTCGCCGACGTGATGTGGTGGAGCATCCCGGCGTTCGTCGTCATCGCCGTCGAGGCCGCCGCAGTGACGGGCAGGCGCTCGGTCTGGGGCGCCGCGGCGACGGCGGTCGCCCCGTGGGTCGTCGCGCCGGTCGCGATCGGTGGGCTGTTCGCGCCGCTGCTCGCCGTCGGCGGACGCGCCGCCGCCGAGTTCGGCAACGGCTCGGTCGACCACGTCTGGGCCGTGCCGCTCGGTGTGACGGCGGCCGCGCTCGCGGTTGCGAGTGCCGGATCGAGCCGCCGGTCGGCCCGAGCGCTCGCGGTCACGTTCGCGGCCTCGGCGGGGGCGACGCTCGCAGCCGTGATGATGACCGGCGCGACCGTGTTCGGGTGGCCGGAGGTCGTGACGCTCGCGACGATCGCCGCGGCGACGGCACTCGTCGGCCGCACCCAGGGCGCAGCGTGGTTCCATGCCGCGGCGGGCCTGGCGGTGCTCGTCGTCGCCGCGGCACTGGGAACTGCAGGGCTCGAGGTCGATCAGGCTGCGATGGTGTTGATGGCACTCGCCGTCACGCTCACGGGCCTCGCATTCCTGCGCGGGGACATCGGCCCACTCGACACCGCTGCGCTCTCGACAGCGGGCGTGCTCGTACTGCTGTCACGCGGCACGGAGCCGATCGTCGACTCGCTGATCGGGCTGACCGTGTCGGGGCAGTTGCTGTTGTACGCGATCGCCCAGCGCCGGCCGCGCCGCGTCGTCCTGGCCGCGTCGTCGTTCGGGATCTCGCTCGTCAGCCTGTGGTGGACCACCGGCACCAACGAGGTCTTCCTCGCCCAGGTCGAGCGGTACGGAGCCGATGGCGCGGACGTCGCCCTCGGAATCGCCACCCTCGTGCTGCTCGCCGCCGGCGCCGTGCTGCGCCGTGTGCAACCGGCCTCGTCGTGGTTGGCGTACAGCCCAGGTCTCGGGATGGCGACCGCCTGGCTGCTGGACGCGCAGTTCGAGGCGCAGGGGGCGTGGGCCACGGTCGGGGCGCTCGGGATCGGGGTCGTCGCGACGGCCGTCGGCGGTTCCCGCCGGCTCGGGGCGCCGCTCGTGATCGGAACCGGGATGATCGCCGGCACCGTCGTGATCTCAGCCGGTCCGCGGCTTGCCGCCGCACCGACGTGGGCGTGGATCGCAGCGGGCGGCATCGGCCTGCTCGTGCTCGCCGCGGCGATCGAACGCAGCAGCCGACCGCTGATCGGCGCCGCCCGCGACGGCGACGAGATCTCGATCGTCGAGCAGTTCCGCCGCGACTTCGACTGATGGCCTGGCATTCATCCCGCCGCGACGAACGCCCCCACCACCGCCCGGGTGCGAACCTCCGACGCGACGAGGGCGTTGCGCACGGACAGCGGCAGCGAGAGATCCCGTGCGTCGGACGTGGGCCGGACGACGTAGCCGTTGTCCTTGTCGTACCACGTCGGGTACACCACCGGTCGCCCGATCTCCACGGCTGCGTCGTGGTGTTTCGTGATCGCCACCGTGGCGACCATGCCGTCCTGCGTGGAGGCCGGCCAGAACGAGAACGGCATGTTCGAGATCATGTTGCCGAGGCCCCACACGACCCACGTGCCGTTCACCTGCTCGATCGGCTGCACGACGTGGGCGTGATGGCCGACGATCAGGTCGATCTCACCTGCGGCCGTGATCGCCTGCGCGACCGATCGCTGCGACGCGGTCGGGGCGATGCTCGCCGAGGCCCCCCAGTGCATGCTGACGACGACGACCTCGGCACCGCGGGCCCGAGCGTCCCGCGCTGCCCCGACGATCGCATCCGGGTCGATCCGGTTGGCGCGCCACGACTCCGCGGCGGGCAACGACCCGCCGAGGTGGTACGAGTACGACAGGTGGGCCACTGCGATTCCGTTGACGTCCATCACCTCGGCGATCGCCTCGGACGGAGAGCGGGCCATGCCCGACTGCCCGACGCCGGCGCCGACCAAGGCGGTCACCGTCGCGTCGATGCCGGCGACACCTCGATCGAGGCTGTGGTTCGACGCCGTCGAGCAGCGGCGGTAGCCCGCGCCGCGCAGCGCAGTTGCCATCGAGGGCGCGCTGGAATGGATGATCGGCCCGACGATCACCGGGCTGCCCGGTGGCGCGATCGGTTGTTCGAGATGGCAGACCGCGACGTCGGCCCACGACAGCAGCGGTGCGATCCGTGCGAACATCGGCGCGTAGTCGTAGCTGCCGTCCGACTGCTGGGCGGCGTGGTTGACCGGACGGTGCGTGAGGATGTCACCGGTGAACGCGAACGTCGCGCGTTGTGGCGGAGGCGTCAGCCGCTGGGCCGGCGCAAACGATCCGGTCGCGCCGTCGCCCGACGTCGGCGCACCTGAGCCGGCCAACGACGCAGCCACCACGGCTGCGACGAGCACCGCGCGCCGCCCCCGTGCGAACATCTCACCAGCCTCGCGCAGCCGGGGTTCGGACGGGATGACCGGCGGCGGTCAGTGTGCCGACGACCGCTGTGGTGGGTGGTCGACGAGGAAGGCGAGCGCGTCGGCGGCGGAGTCGGCGACGCCGATCATCTGCCCGTAGGGGCGGTCGCCGGCCAGCTGCCGCAACAGCGGCTCGGCCGGGAAGGTCTCGGTCCAGAACGTCGCATCGAGGAAGACCATCGGGCTGACGACGCCGAACACGTCGTAGTGGTTCTGGGTCGCGTCCTGGAAGACCTCCTGGGTCGTGCCGGCCGACCCGGGCGTGAACACGACGCCGCGTGTCGCGAGCGCGAGCAGCCCGTCCTCCCGGATCGAGTTCGCGAAGTACTTCGCGACGTGGCTGGCGAACTGGTTCGTCGGCTCGTGCCCGTAGAACCACGTCGGCACGGCGAGACTCTCGGCGCCGTCGGGGTACGCATCGAGCACGGTGAGCCCGGCGCGCAGGTAGGCGTCGGCGACGGTGTAGTCGACCTCCGCCGAGAGCAGCGTGACCGCGTGGTCGAGCGCGTCGTCGGGGTACGGCGCCAGCCACGCGCCGAGGTTCGCCGCTTCCATCGCCCCGGGGCCACCGCCGGTCGCGAGGTGCCACCCCTCGCGGGCCAGCAGCCGCCCGAGTTCGGCGGCCATCCGGTAGGCAGGGTCGGTGCGCACGAGCGAGTGCCCGCCCATCACGGCGACGACGTCGGGGTGGTGGGCGAGGTGCTCCGCCAGCGCGTCGTCGATCGCGTGGTCGTGCAGCCGTGTCGCGAGCGCGTCGACGACACCGAGGTTCTCGCCCGCCGGCCGCTCGGTGGTCCAGACGTAGATCAGCGAGTCGAGCGCATCCCGGTCGAACGACTCGGAGTCGCCGGGCACCCACCCGGTCAGCAGCTCACCCTGGCGATACAGCGTCGGCCGATACATGTCGAAGGGCAGATCCGGCAGCCGCGGGAACACGACGGCACCACCGTCGAGGACGTGTTCCAGCGTCGACGATTCGAAGCGGTTGCCGAGGAATGTCCCGCCGGTGCACGAGATCGACTCGATCACCTCCGAGCGCGACGAGAGGTCGACGCCCTGGACGACGACACCGTCGAGCGAGCCGACGTCGGCGACGTGGGCGTCGAACTCGTCGATCGTGTGGATCTCGCGCACGGTGTCGTCAGCCCGCGTCCTGCAGCTCCCGGCGCAGCTCGCGGATCTCGTCGCGCAGCTTCGCCGCGTACTCGAACTTCAGCTCGGCCGAGGCCTCGTGCATCTCCTCCTCCAGCGTCTGGATCAGGCGCTGGAGCTCCTGCTGCGGGAGGTTCTTGAGTTCCTGCTGCACCTTGTCGCGTTCGCGCTGGCGGCGTTTGTCCTTGCCGGGCATCGGCGCGGTCGAGTCCGGGCGCAGCATCGACAGGATGTCGCCGACCGCCTTGCGGATCGTCTGCGGGTCGATGCCGTGCGCTTCGTTGTACGCGAGCTGCACCTTGCGGCGCCGCTGCGTCTCGTCGATCGCGCGGGTCATGGAGTCGGTGACCTTGTCGGCGTACATCACGACTTCGCCGGCGACGTTGCGGGCGGCGCGACCCATCATCTGGATCAGCGACGTGTCCGACCGGAGGAAGCCCTCCTTGTCCGCGTCGAGGATGCACACGAGCGACACCTCGGGCAGGTCGAGGCCCTCGCGCAGCAGGTTGATGCCGACGAGGACGTCGAACTCGCCGAGCCGCAGCGCGCGCAGGATCTCGATCCGCTGGATCGTGTCGATGTTCGAGTGCAGGTACCGCACCTTCAGACCCTGCTCGAGGAGATAGTCGGTGAGGTCCTCGGCCATCTTCTTCGTCAAGGTGGTGACGAGCACCCGCTCGCCGTTGACGACGCGGCCGCTGACGAGTTCCATCAGGTCGTCGATCTGGCCCTTCGTCGGCTTGATGATCACTTCGGGGTCGACGAGGCCGGTCGGGCGCACGATCTGCTCGACGACCCTGCTCGACACCCGCATTTCGTAGTCGGACGGTGTCGCCGACAGGAACACGCACTGGTTGACCCGCTCGAGCACCTCCTCGAACATCAGCGGCCGGTTGTCGCGCGCGGACGGCAGCCGAAAGCCGTGTTCGACGAGCACGTCCTTGCGGCTGCGGTCGCCGGCGAACTGGCCGTGCAACTGCGGCACGGCGACATGGCTCTCGTCGACGACGAGGAGGTAGTCGTCCGGGAAGTAGTCGAGCAGGGTGAACGGCGGTTCGCCGTACTCGCGGCCGTCGATGTGCATCGAGTAGTTCTCGATGCCGTTGCAGTAGCCGACCTCGCTCATCATCTCCAGGTCGTACTGGGTGCGCATCCGCAACCGTTGCGCTTCGAGCAGCTTGTCCTGCTCCTCGAACTCCTTCAGCCGGACCTGCAGCTCGTGCTCGATCTTGCCCATCGCCCGCGCCATCCGCTCGTTGCCGGTCACGTAGTGCGTCGCCGGGAAGACGTGCGCGCGCTCCAGCTCGCGCAGGTTCTCACCGGTCAGCGGGTCGATCATCGTGATGCGATCGACCGTGTCGCCGAACATCTCGATCCGCAGCACGTTCTCCTCGTACGCGGGGTGCACCTCGATCGTGTCGCCGCGAACCCGGAAGTTGCCGCGGCCGAGCGTCATGTCGTTGCGGTCGTACTGCATGTCGACGAGCCGGCGCAGGATGTTGCGCATGTCGTAGTCGACGCCGACGCTGAGGTCGAGCAGTTGGCCGCGGTACTCCTCCGGGTTGCCCATGCCGTAGATGCACGACACCGACGCGACGACGATCACGTCCTTGCGGGTGAGCAGTGCCGCGGTCGTCGAGTGCCGGAGCCGCTCGATGTCGTCGTTGATCGAGCTGTCCTTCTCGATGAACGTGTCGCTGCTCGGGATGTAGGCCTCGGGCTGGTAGTAGTCGTAGTAGCTGACGAAGTACTCGACCCGGTTGTGCGGGAAGAAGTCGCGCATCTCCTGGGCGAGCTGCGCGGCGAGCGACTTGTTCGGGGCGAGGATCAGTGTCGGGCGCTGTGTCTGCTCGATCGTCCAGGCGATCGTGGCCGACTTGCCGGAGCCGGTGATGCCGAGCAGCGTCTGGAAACGTTCGCCGGCTTCGATTCCCTCCGACAGGGCGGCGATCGCCTGCGGCTGGTGCCCGGCCGGGTCGAAGTCGGACACGACCTGGAACGCCTTCTCCGCCCCGGTGTCGTAGTTGCTGACGGTCGCTGCCGACGAGATCAGCTCCTGCTCGGGTGAGCGGGCGGGCACGGTCGGGTCGGTCGCGGGTGCAGGGGTGTCGATGGTGTCCGTGGTGTCCGGACGGGCGGTGTCGGTCACCCGATCAGTCTACGGCAACGAACACCCGTTCGCCACCGTCGCTGTCGACGGTCAGGTCGGTGAGCCGCGGGCCGTGTAGTAGCCGAACAGATCGACGACGAGATGCGTCCGCGTCGAGGTGTAGATCTCGACGCCGCCGTCGATGTAGCCGGTGAAGACGATCGATTGGTTGCCGATCGTCTCGTCGGTGGACGAGAAGTTGAGACTCGAGGTCTTCCAGAGTCCGGACGGCTCGAAGTCGTCGATGCTGGCGGAGCCGAGCGAGACATAGCCGGAACCCGCCGTCTGCGTCGCGGTGACGTTCGCAACGAGGTTCTCCTCCGGGTACGGCACGCTGAAGGTCCGGAGTTCGCCGGCCGGGAACCTGCCGTCGCCCGGGTATGGGCTGGCCTCGCGGGTGTCGAACCAGCGGAACGGGACCCAGCCGACGAACCGGCCGGCCTGCGACGCGTGGTCGATGTCGACGTACGCACCGACCACATCGACCACGACATCCACGAAGCCTGCGGGGTTCCACACGTCGACCTTCCCGGCAGGCCCGGTCTTGACGGTCACGAGCCGGTTGACGTCCTCGTTCGCCGCGAAGTTCATCGACGACGCCGGCGGTAGCGCACTCCCCGAAGGGTAGACACGGAGATGCCCACCGGTCGTCGATTGGACCGCAGTGACGTTCAGGACGAGTGCGGTCACGTCGTGTCGATCCCAGCTCGGGAAGGAGAGCGCCCCCAGCTTCGAACCGGGGCTGACGGTCATCGCCTGCCCCGGACCGAGCGGGGTCCCGGTGTTCCGCGTGTCGGCAGCCCGGAACTTGGGCACACTGACGTAACGCGACCCACGCGGTGCGATCGCCGAGGCGAAGTACCCCATGACGTCGATCACGAGGTCGACGTCGCCGGCATTGCTGTACACGTCGACGTGGCCGTCGGCCGCAGTCGAGACGGTCACCATGTTCCCGACAGTCGCGCCGTTTGCGACATTCACGCTGGACACGGTCGGTTGGTCGTAGCCGGCCGGCCAGACGGTCAGGTAGTTCCAGCCCGATGCGCTGTTCGCCTGATGGACCGCCGTGACGTTGAGCACGACGGACTCCACGCCGAATTCCGGCACCCCGCCGCGCCCGTGGATCTTGACGCGGATCGTCGAATCGGCTGCGAGCCGCCGCACGATGCCGCGGTTGCCCTCACCGGTCCGGCTGTCGAACACCCGATCCGGTGGCACCGGGGTGAACTCGCCATAGGACCCACACCGGTCGAAGATGTCGGCGACCTTCCCAGCGTTGGTGTCGTAGATGACCCCACCACCGACGATCACGCCCGAGTACTCCACCCCGGTGGCGGCATCCTCGAGACAGCGGGCCACCGGCTCGACGAGCAGCGCGCCGGATGTTGCGTCGTAGATCTTGATGCCGCGGGCGCCGTCGTGGAAGTACCGAGCTGGATAGATCGGGTCCGGCCGTGCCAGATCGAATTCGGTCGCCGGTCGCTCGACGAAGGACGGCAGCGAGAACAACCGGTCACCGATGAGCATGTCGGGGCCCTGCAGCCGCAGGAATCCGTCGACGAACTCCGACAGCACTTCGGCGACATCGAACACGCCAGTCCCACCGAACGTGATCCGCGACACTCCCGTACCGGATCCCTTGGCGTACGCAGTCGTCCCGTCGACGACGACCATGCTGAAGACGTCCAGCGGCTGGCCCGCGCCGACCAACTCCCCATCGCGAAACAGGCTGACATCGTCGGCCGAGGCCACGAGCAACAGACCCTCGTCACCCGGCACGCCGGCCGCAGCGAGCTCGGGTCCGGTCGTGCTCACGCCCGTCCCGAAGGAGCCGTCGGACTCGAGACTGGTGAGGGAGTAGCGCGCGATCCGCCGGACGCTTGCTTCGTCGATGAATGCGTACACCCAGGTTGCGCCGGGACTCACCAGCAGCCGGAAGACGCCCGCCGGCATCACCGCCCCGGACGTCGCCTCGGTTGTCCGTGGGTCGAGTCGCGTCAGCCGTTTCGTGTGGACGTCGATCCCGACCACCTCGGTCGTGTCCGGGATCGAAACGCCATGGCGGAGTGCGCCCGGAACATTCCACGCACCCCAACCGTCATACGTCGCGCCCAGCGTCAGCGCAGCAGCGTCGGAACCGGACCACGGCCGATCCCGCCCCTCGGCGCCGACGTGCGACGTCGAGACCACGGTCGTGAGGGCAACGACGATCGCACACCGCGTGATCGTCGAACGTCTGCCCTGGTTCCGCCGCATCGTGCGATGGTGACAGCCACGCCGTGCGCTCACCAATTTCACGCTCGCCACCGTCGGTGTCGACGATCAGGTCGAGTCGATGCGCACCCGCAGGCGGGCGATCGCGTAGCCGTCCATCTCGAGCACGGTGAACTCCCCGAGGTCGGTGCGCACGCTGTCGCCGGCGGACGGGATCTCGTCGAGCGCGTCGATCACGTACCCGGCAACCGTCTGCCAGTCGCCTTCCGGCAGTGGATGGCCGGTGCACTCCTCGAACTCGTCCGGGCGCAGCGTGCCGCTGATGCCGAACGAGCCGTCGCTGTTGCGCCGGCAGTCGCCGTGGCGGTCGTCGGACTCGTCGTGGAAGTCGCCGATCAGTTCCTCGATCACGTCTTCGAGGGTGACGAGCCCGACCACCGTGCCGTGCTCGTCGACGGCCAGCGAGATGTGATGCCGTTCCGTCCGCATCTCGAGCAGCAGGTCCTCGAGCCCGTGGTGATGCGGCGTGACCATGATCGGCCGGACGAGCGTCCCGGCGCGCGCCGTCGTCCACGCGCCGTTGTGCAGGCGCAGGAGGTCTTTCGCGTGGACGAAGCCGAGCGGGTGGTCGAGGTCATTGTCGTGGATCACGATCCGCGTCCGGCCGGTGCGGTGGGCCTCGGCCGCCACCTCTGCGGCGGTCGCGTCCGCCGGCACGGCCACGATGTCGCGCCGTACCGTCATCGCGTCGGCGGCGGTCAGCCCCGACAGCTCCAGCGAACGGGTCAGCAGCGCGTGGTCGTGGTGGTCGATGTCGCCGTGGCCGGCGGACTCGTCGAGCAGCAGCAGCAGGTCGCTCGGCGAGTGCGCCATCGCCCGCTCGTCCTGCGGTTCGACACCGACGGCCCGCACGACGACGTTCGCAATCGAGTTGAGCATCCAGATGATCGGGCGAAACACGGAGACGAAGGCACGGAACGGGCGAGCCAGGCGCAGCGCCGACGACTCCGGGTCGGAGATCGCCCACGACTTCGGCGCCATCTCGCCGACCACCATGTGCAGGAACACGACGATCGACAGCGCGATGGCGAACGCGATGACGTGGAGCGTCGTGTCCGACAGCGTGAACGCTTCGCCGAGCACGCCCTCGATGATGTGCGCGACCGCCGGTTCGGCCACGGCACCGAGCCCGAGCGAGCACATCGTGATGCCGAGCTGCGCGCCGGCGAGCATCAGCGTCAGTTCACGGATGCCGGCGAGTGCCGCCGTCGCCTGCTTGCTGCCCTCGGCCGCGAGTTGCTCGATCCGCGACCGGCGGGCGGCGAGCAGGGCGAACTCGGCGGCGACGAAGAAGCCGTTCAGCGCGAGCAGTACGACCGCGGTGCCGAGGGCGACCCAGTTGACCTCGATGCCGGACGTCGCCGCGATCACGACTCCTCCGCTTCCGGTACGTCGGACACGCCGTCGCCGTCGTCGTCCAGATGGGCGACGCCCGATTCGGGGTCGAGCTTGATCAGCACCTTGGTGATCGCGAACTCGTCGATCTCGAGCACCTCGATCGACATCCCGTCGACGACGACCCGGTCGCCGACGTCGGCGATCCGCTCGAGGCGCTCCAGGACGAGCCCGGCGACCGTGTCGTATTCGCCGTCGGGGAGTTCGAATCCGGTGACCCGCTCGATCTCGTCCGGTCGCGACGTGGCGGCGACCGACCACACGCCCGGCGCAATCTGCAGGAACTCGCCCTGCGCGTTCTGGTCGTATTCGTCCTCGATCTCGCCGACGAGTTCCTCGACGAGGTCCTCGAGGGTGACGACGCCTGCCGGGCCGCCGTACTCGTCGATCACGATCGCCATCTCGGTCGAGTGGGTCCGCAGCGCCGTCAGCACAACGTTCAAGCCGGCGGCCTCGGGCACGGCGAGCACGTCGTGCACCAGCGACCCGACGAGCGTCCGATCGTAGGCGTCCCGCGGCACGCCGAGCAGGTCCTTGGCGTGGACGAGCCCGACGACGCGCCCGTCGTCGTCGACGACCGGGAAACGCGAGTGGTTCGACTTCATCAGCTCCCGGAGGTCCTCCGCGGTTGCGCCGACGCTGATCGTGACCGTCCGGTTCCACGCGACCATCGCGTCCGACGCTTCGAGCTCGCCGAAGTCGATCGCCCGTTCCAGCAGCGCGGCCTGCGACAGCGTGAGCTGCCCGCTCTCGGCGGAGGAGTCGACGATGTAGTCGAGTTCGTCGGTGGACACCGAGCCGTGGATCTCCTCGACCGGCTCGATACCGAACAGGCGGAGCAAGCGGTTGGCCGATCCGTCGAACAACCGGATGACCGGGCCGGCGACGCGCATGAAGATCAGCGTCGACGCTGCGAGCCGGCGCGCAACCGGCTCCGGCTTGGCGATCGCGAGGTTCTTCGGTGCGAGCTCACCGAACACCATCTGTGCGACCGTGGCGAGGATGAACCCGATCGTCACCGCGATGCCGAACGTCGCGGACTCCGGGATGCCGACCGTCTCGAGAACCGGTTCGAGCGCTCCCGCGATCGCCGGTTCTGCGATGAAACCGAGCACGAGCGACGTGACGGTGATGCCGAGCTGCGCCCCCGAGAGCATGAAGCTCAACCGCTTGTGGACGGTGATCGCCCGCCGCGAGCGGCGGTCGCCCTCGTCGGCCTGCTCGACGAACTTCGCGCGCCGCGCGGCGACGAACGCGAACTCCGCAGCGACGAAATAGCCGTTCGCCGCGATCAGCAGGACGACACCGAACAGCCCGAGCGCGATGGTCATCGGGTCAGCGAGCCCTCAGCCGCGAGAACCGGCTCGCCACAACTGGGCCGAATACAACCGGGCAAATACAACTGGGAGGGTGATGGACAGCCAGCAGCCGGCTGCCCACCGAAGATCGTTCGTCGTCGGACATGGGTAGCCAGATGTTATCGACACGCGGGTAGGGTCCGTGCCCATGACGACGTTCCACGACTTTGCGATGACCTCGATCACCGGTGACCAGGTCTCGTTCGACCAGTTCCGTGACCAGGTCGTGCTCGTCGTCAACGTCGCGAGTCGTTGAGGCCTCACCCCGCAGTACGCAGGTCTGCGTGCGCTCCACAACGACAACGACGGCGTCACGGTGCTCGGCTTCCCGTGCAACCAATTCGCCGGCCAGGAACCCGGCACGGACGACGAAATCCTCGAGTTCGCGCGGACCGAGTTCGACGTCAACTTCCCGATGTTCTCGAAGATCGAGGTCAACGGCGAGGGCGCGGCGCCGCTGTACAAGTGGCTCAAGGAGCAACAGCCGGGCGACGGCGACAGCGCCGACATCACATGGAACTTCGAGAAGTTCCTGATCGACAAGCAGGGCAACGTCGTCAAGCGGTACCCCCCGCCGACGACCCCGGAAGACGTCGCCGCCGACATCGCGCAGTACGTCTGATACAGGCACCGGCCAACAGGGCACGATGACCCTGGCGTGACGCAGCGACCGACGACAGACTGAGCGCGGCATGACGATCGACTTCACGTTCAACAACCGGCCGACGATCGGCGTCGAGCTGGAGCTCCATCTCGTCGACGCCGAGACGGGCGACCTCGTGTCGGCATCGAACGAGTTGCTCGCCGAGATGGGCAGCGCCCACGAAGGCGGTGAGCACCCGAAGGCGAAGCACGAGTTGTTCCAGAGCACGGTCGAGATCATCACCGGGGTGTGCGAGACACCGGCTCAGGCCCATGCCGACCTGTCTGCGACCCTCGCCGAACTGCGGACCGCTGCCGCGAAGCGAGGGATCAAGGTGATCAGCTCCGGAACGCATCCCTTCGGCATCGCCCGCGACCAGGACATCAGCCCGAAGCAGCGCTACCACGAGCTCGTCGAGGCGATGCAGTGGCCGGCGCGGCGTCTGCTGATCTGCGGGCAGCACGTCCACGTCGGCGTTCGCGACGGCGAACGGGCGATCACGATCATCAACGAGATGGTCCGGCACCTCCCGTTGTTCCTCGCATTGTCGTCGTCGAGCCCGTACTTCGAGGGCGAGGACTCCGGCCTCGCATCGGCACGATCGAAGGTGTTCGAGTCGCTGCCGACCGCCGGGCTCCCGCCACAGATCGCCGGATGGACCGACTTCGAGCTGTTCATGTCGACGCTGATCGATTCCGAGTGCATCACCTCGATTCGCGAAGTGTGGTGGGACATCCGCCCGCACCCCGAATTCGGGACGATCGAGTTCCGGATGTGCGACGCGCCCCACACCCTGCGCGAGGCGACCGCGCTCGCGGGGCTGGCGCAGACGCTCGTCGCGTGGGCTGACGCGCAGATCGAACTCGGCCAGCTGCCCCCACCACCCAAGGAATGGACCGTTCGCGAGAACCGATGGCTGGCGGCGCGCTACGGCATCGACGCGCAGCTGATCGAGGACGAGACGCACATGCGTCGTCCGGTCCGCGAGCTCGTCTGCGAGCTGATCGAGCAACTCGGCCCCACCGCAGTGGCGCTCGGCACCGAGCGCGAACTCGAAGGCGTGCTCGCGATCCTCGACCACGGCACCGGATCGATCCGGCAGCGGCGGCTCGTGGAGGGCGGCGCTAGCCTGCACGACGTGGTGCACCATCTCGCGCTCGAACTCCTCGACGACAGCATCGTCTGGGCATGACGGCGGTCGATCCGACGGCGGTCGCATCCCCTTCACCCGACAGCGCGCTCGACGGGTGGCTCGCGGAGCACAGCGAGGGGCTGATCGCGTTGCGCCGCAACATCCACGCCCACCCGGAGCTGAGCGGCGCCGAACACGCGACGACCGAACTCGTCCGGGAACGCCTGGAGCTCGCCGGGCTCGAGCCGCGCATCTTCGCGATCGGAACGGGCTTGGCGTGCGACCTCCGCGCCGACGATTCTGCCGATGATCGGCCCGTGCTCGCGCTGCGTGCCGACATCGATGCGCTCGCGATGGACGACGAGAAGGATGTCCCGTATCGCAGCCAGAATCCGGGGGTCGCGCATGCCTGCGGCCACGACGTCCACACCGCGGTCGTCCTCGGCACCGCGCTGTACTTCGCCCACCACCGCGACCAACTTCCCGGCCCGCTCCGGCTCTTGTTCCAGCCCGCGGAGGAGCGCGTTCCCGGTGGGGCGCTGGACGTCATCGGCGACGGCGGCCTCGACGGTGTCGACGCGATCGTCGGTGTGCACTGCGAACCGAAACTCGACGTCGGGCTCATCGGGGTGAAGTCCGGGTCGATCTCGTCGGCCGCCGACATGGTCGAGATCACCCTCACCGGTCCCGGTGGCCACACCGCCCGCCCGGAGTTGACAATCAATCTGATCGCCGTCGCGGCGCGCGTCATCGACGAGTTGCCGCAGCGCGTCGCGGACGCGCTCGAGCTCGGCGACGAGGTGAAGCTCGTCTTCGGCTCGATCCATGCCGGGGACGCAGCGAACGTCATCCCGACGCACTGCGTGCTGCGCGCGTCGGTCCGCACGCCGACCCTCGCCGTGTGGGAATCCCTGCCCGATCTCGTCGAGCAGCAGATCAACGAGATCGTGGCGGACACCGGGGCCGGGTGCGCCGTCGTCTACACCCACGGCGTGCCGCCCGTCGTCAACGACGACCAGATCACCGAGATCGTCCGGCACGCAGCGAGCGATGAGTTCGGCGCGAATGCGGTCGTCCCGGTTGCGCAGAGCTGGGGCGGCGACGATTTCGCGTGGTTCCTCCGCGCGATCCCGGGCGCGTACATCCGACTGGGCGTCCACGATCCCTCCCGGGCGGGCGGCTACCTCGATCTCCACGTCGGGCACTTCGACGTGGACGAGCGGGCGATCGCGTTGGGTGTCCGGCTGCTGGCATCGACGGTTCGCCGGTACTTCGCCGACCACGAATGACCCGCAGCGCCTGGATCTTCGGCTACGGCTCGCTCGCATCACCGGCGTCGATCGCCGCGACCATCGGGCGCGATCCGCTCCCCGCAATGCGCGTCGCCCACGTCGCCGGCTTCGGACGGCGCTGGAACTACGGGTCGCAGCGACTCCGCGGCGACTGGAGCCACGACGGCGTCGACATCGTCGGCGGGCTCGTCGTGTCGCTCGGCGTCACCGCCGCGAGCGAGGAGTCGTGCAACGGCATCGTGTTCCGCGTCGACGCTGCGGAACTCGCGCAGCTCGACCGGCGCGAGAGCGACTACGCACGGGTCGACGTCACCGACTCGATCACGCTCGACGGTACCGACAGACGAACCGGCCCGATCGACGGCCCGGTCGAGATCTACGTTCCGCGGCAGAGCGCGATCGAACGGTACGAGGAGGCCCGTGATGCGGGTCGCGCCGCCGTTCGTGCGTCGTACTGGGCACTCGTCAGGGAAGCGTTCGCCGCACTCGGCGGCGACCATTCCGAGCGCTACGAACGCACGCCGTCACCGGACGTGCCGATCGTCGACGTCGCCCTGCACCCGCTGCGCTGAGCTTCCGGTTGCGGCGAGCGTCAGGCCGGCGGGTCGGACGCGTCGAGCATCAGCAGTTCGTTCCACAGTTCGTCGACCCGTGCCGCCAGCGAGTCGAGATCGGCGCCGTTGTCGACGACGTGGGTCGCCGTCGCCAGGCGTTCCTCGCGACTGATCTGGCTGTTGATCCGGTTGCGGGCGTCGGCTTCGTCCATCCCCCGCTGCTCGACGAGGCGTTCGACCGCGGTCTCGACCGGGATGTCGACGACGATCGTCGCCTGCAATCCCCGGCGGGGGTTCTCGGCGAGCAGTGGGAAGTCGAGCACGACGACCCGGCCGGTGCCGCGGTGCGCGTCGATCTGGCGCTGGATCTCGTCCTGCATCGCGGGGTGCACGATGCCGTTGAGGTCGTTCAGCGCGACGTCGTCGGAGAAGACGATCGCGGCCACGGCCGCGCGATCGAGCGAGCCGTCCTCGTTGACGATGTCGGCACCGAACCGATCGGCCATCGCGTCGACGACCGGGCTGCCGGGACGCTGCAGGTCGCGTGCGATCTGATCGGCATCGACGATGACGGCGCCGCGTTCGGCGAGCATCGCCGACACGGTCGACTTTCCGGCACCGATCCCACCGGTCAGGCCGACGAGGATCACGGGCGTGGGCTCGTCGGGCCGGGGGCGGAAGCCCGCCGGAACGAGTTCAGCTGGAGACTTCCTCGGCGTCGGCGCTCGGTGCGTCCTCGGCTGCGGCGGGTGCCGCCGCGTCGGCGGCCGGTGCGTCGTCGGCTGCGGCTGGTGCCGCCGCGTCGGCGGCCGGTGCGTCCTCGGTTGCGGCGGGAGCCGAAGCGTCGGCGGCCGGTGCACCTTCGCCGCCGTCGCCGTAGTACTCGCTCCACGCGGCTTCCGCCTCGGCCGACGCCTCACCCTGGACGTAGTTGCCCGCGTCGTCGACGTCGAAGTGCTCGCGGTACTCGGCCGCGAGCTCGCCACCCTCGGCGGCCTGCTTGATCGACAGGCTGATCCGGCGGCGGGCGAGGTCGAGGTCGATGATCTTGACCCACAGCTCCTCACCCGGCGTGACGACCTGCTCGGGAGAGTCGACGTGGTGCGCCGACATCTCCGAGATGTGGACGAGGCCCTCGATACCGTCGCCGACCTGGACGAACGCACCGAACTGCACGAGCTTGGTGACCCGGCCGTAGACCAGTTGGCCGACCTGGTGGCCCTCTGCGAACTCCTGCCACGGGTCCTGCTGGGTGGCCTTGAGCGAGAGGCTGATCCGCTCCCGGCTGAAGTCGACGTCGAGCACCTGCACCTTGACGGGATCGCCGACGGTGACGACCGAACCGGGGTGGTCGACGTGCTTCCACGACAGCTCCGACACGTGGATCAGCCCGTCCATGCCGCCGAGGTCGACGAACGCACCGAACGAGACGACCGAGGACACCGTGCCCTCGCGCACCTCGCCGACCTTGAGGTCGGTGAGGAACTGGTCGCGGGTCTCCTTCTGGTTCTCCTCCAGGTATGCCCGGCGGGACAGCACGACGTTGTTGCGATTCTTGTCGAGCTCGATGATCTTCGCGTGGACCTGGGTGCCGATGTACGGGGCGAGGTCGCGGACCCGACGCAGCTCGACGAGCGACGCCGGCAGGAAGCCGCGCAGGCCGATGTCGACGATCAGACCGCCCTTGACGACTTCGATGACCGGGCCGGAGACCACTTCGTCGGCCTCCTTCTTCGCCTCGATGTCGCCCCACGCCCGCTCGTACTGCGCGCGCTTCTTCGACAGCAGGAGGCGGCCTTCCTTGTCCTCCATCGTGAGCACGAGCGCTTCGATCTGTTCACCGAGCGAGACGACCTCGGACGGGTCGACGTCGTTGCGGATGCTCAGCTCGCGGCTGGGGATGACCCCTTCGCTCTTGTAGCCGATGTCGAGGAGTACTTCGTCCTTGTCGATCTTGACGACCGTGCCGTTGATCATCATGCCGTCGGTGACGGTGACCATGGTGCCGTCGATCGCGTCGGCGAACGACATGCCGAGATCGTCGGAGGTGATCTCGCGCGGGGTGTAGTTGCCCTCGTCGTCGAACGTGCCCATCTCGCCGGTGGCGGCGGGCGACGGTGTCGGAGCGGAGGTGGTAGCGGTGTCGGACAAGGGATGACTCGTTTCGGATACGGATCTTGAGATGAACGGATGGATCTGCGCGTCCGCAGGGCGGAATCGCAACCCGCAATGGTATCAAGCGCCTGCCCGAACGACGCCCCGACCCTGCGGTGAGAGGTGAGAGGGACAGGTCCACCCAACTCTCACCGCAACGCCGGGCGAGACCCCTGCGGTGAGAGGTGAGAGGGACAGGTCCACCCAACTCTCACCGCAAGGGTGTGGGGACGCCGGGCGGTGACTTCGTGGCGATCACCAGGAACTCGGGCGTCTCGGTCGTCGGCGGCGCGGCGCCGTACGCCCCTGGTGCGACGCTGCTGACCGAGTCGACGGCGAAGTGGTGCATCCCGAGCAGCAGCCGCAGTTCCCGCGGCGTGTAGCAGCCCGTCCAGAGGTCGACCCCCCGGAGCTCGCCGGACTCCGACCGGATCTCGGCGCGCTCGTGGCTCACCCCGGTCGCTGCGTCGAAGTCGGCGTCGGCGTGGTACTTGACCGCGAAGTACGCGTTGAAGGCGCTGAGCGCGAGCCGTCCGCCGGTGCGCAGGGCCGCTGCGATGCCCGCGACGACCGCATCGTCGTCGCTGCCTGCGGTCATCATCCCGAACGCGCCCTGGCACAGACAGATCACCGCGTCGAACTCACCGCCGGCCGTCAGGGTCCGGGCGTCGCCACGCTCGAACGTCGCCCCAGACGGCGCTCCGGCGCGGGCGATCTCGATGAAGCGTTCGCTGATGTCGACACCGTGAGCCGAGATCCCCCGCCGCGCCAGCTCGTACGTGTGGCGACCGGTGCCGCAGCCCACGTCGAGGACCCGGTCACCCGCGTCGAGGCGCAACACGTCGACGAGGTGGTCGACCTCCTGCACGGTCCCCTTCGTGTGCGCGTAGCGGTCGTACGCCGCTCCCATGTGGTCGGCGAGGTCCTCGAACCAGTGATCGCGCCCGCTCAACGGCGGATCAGCCCTTGGCCGCAGCCCACGTCGTGCCCCAGCTGACGTTGACCTCCAGTGGCACGTCCAGCTCCGCCGCGTTGCGCATGATCTCGACGACGAGCGGACCGACGACGTCACGTTCGGCGGGCGGGACCTCGACGAGCACTTCGTCGTGCACCTGCAGGATCAGGCGGCTCTCGTGCCCGCCGGCGACGAGAGCCTGGTCGATCCGCACGATCGCGACTTTGAAGATGTCCGCCGCCAACCCCTGGATGCCAGCGTTCATCGCCTGGCGCTCCCCCGCCTGGCGGACGCGGAAGTTCGAGTTCAGCAACTCGGGGATCGGCCGACGGCGACCGAACAACGTCTCGGTGTACCCGCGCTCGCGCGCTTCGACGACCGTTGCGTCCATGTACGCCTTGACGTTCGGGAACGCGACGAAGTAGGCGTCGAGGATGACGGCCGCTTCGTCGACGGGAATGTTCAGCCGTTGCGCAAGGCCGTAGGCCTCCATGCCGTAGGCCAACCCGTACGACACCATCTTCGCCTTCGACCGCTGTTCGAGCGTGACGTCGCCCGGCTCGACACCGAACACCCGGGCCGCCGTGGCGTTGTGGATGTCCTGCCCGCTCGTGAACGCGTCGATCAACCCCGGGTCCGCGGCGAGATGGGCGATGCAGCGCAGCTCGATCTGGTTGTAGTCGGCGACGAGCAGTTCGGTGCCGGGCGCAGGGACGAACGCCCGCCGGAACAGCCGGCCCTCGTCGCTGCGCACCGGGATGTTGTGCAGGTTCGGGCGGTCCGACGACAACCGCCCGGTACGCGCCACGGTCTGGTTGAACGTGGCGTGGATCCGGCCGTCGGCGGCGACTTCGGCGAGCAACCCCTCGCCGTACGTGCCGCGCAGCTTCTCGACTTCGCGGTGGCGCATCAACGGTCCGAGGAATTCCGGCCACTGATCCATCAGCTTTTCGAGCGTCGCAGCATCGGTCGAGGCACCGGTCTTCGTCTTCTTGATCGGCGTCAGGCCGCGTTCGTCGTAGAGGATCTCCCGCAGCTGCTTCGGGGAGTTGAGGTTGAGGTCGTCGCGTCCGGCGACCGTGCGCAGCTCGTGGGCGAGCGACGCGACCTCCTTGCCGAGCCGCTCGTTGAGCCCCCGCAATTCCTCGAGGTCGACGCCGACGCCCACGTGCTCCATCTTCGCGAGGACGAGCACGAGGGGGTTCTCGATCGTGTCGTACAGCTCGGCCATCCCCTGCGCCTGGAGGCTGTCGTGGATCGGTCCCGCCAGATGGTGCACCGCGAGCGCGTCGCGCCCGGCCGACTCCGCGTCGGTCAGCGCGGTGCCGTCCAGGTCGAGCTGCCCACTGCCGCCGGCGTCGTCGGACGGGCGGGCGTACTTCGTGAACTTCTCGATCAGGTCCGGCAGCGTGTACCGCGCCTCGGCCGGGTCGATGAGGTACGCCGCGATCGCGGTGTCGAGCGTCAGCCCGCCGAGTTCGACGTCGAGTTCGAGGAGCGACCGCATCAGTGGCTTGATGTTGTGACCGCGCACCGACCGGTGCCCGCGGAGTGCGTCGCGGACCGCGTCCTCACCGATCAGCTCCGATCCGATCCACACGACATCGGAGACCGACGGATCACGGACGACCGCGATTCCGGAGAGGAACGAACGGCCTGCTTCGCCGGTCCACGATGCGGCGACATCGAGTTCGTCGATCGACGAGATGAGCGCCGCCGCGTCGGCGGCGGAGTCGAACTCGGTGATCTCGGCCACGATCTCCTGACGCTCCTCCGGTGGGCCCAGGTCGACCGCTCCGCCGAGCGAGTCCAGCGCTTCGCTGATCCGCCCGCCGAGTGCCCGGAACTCGAGGAAGTCGAACAGCCGCTTCATCTCCGCGACGTTCGGCGACGCGCTGAGCCCGTTCGGTGCGGACGGGTCGTCGAAGTCGACGCCAGTCATCGGAGCGTCGTGGCGCAGCACCATCAGCTCGCGGTTCGACCGCGCCCGCTGCTCGTGCTCGATCAGGTTGGCTTTGAGCTTCGGGGTCTGCGCGTCGACGTTGGCGAAGATCCCGTCGAGCCCGCCGTACTGGTTGATCAGCTTCGCGGCCGTCTTCTCGCCGACGCCGGGGATGCCGGGCAGGTTGTCACTGTTGTCACCCCGCAGTGCGGCGTACTCGACGTACATCTCCGGGCGGACGCCGGTCTTCTCCTCGATTCCCGCTTCGTCGTAGAGGGCGTAGTCGCTGACACCGCGCTTGTTGTAGAGCACCCGGACGTCCGGGTCCTTCACGAGTTGGTAGCTGTCACGATCGCCGGTGACGATGATCACGCGGTCACCGCGCCCGACGATCTCGTCGCAGGCGGTGGCGATCAGGTCGTCGGCCTCCCAGCCCGCCTCGTCGATCGTCGTGATCCCCAGCGCACTGAGCACCTCGCGGACGAGGCCCATCTGCTGACGCAGAATGTCCGGCGCGGCGGCGCGCTGGGCCTTGTACTCCGGCTCGGCCTCGTGGCGGAACGTCGGCTCGGGACGATCGAACGCGACGAGGATCCCGTCCGGCTGCTGGTCCTTGAGGACGTAGGCCAGCATCGACGTGAAGCCGAACACCGCGTTCGTGACCTGGCCGCTCGCCGTCGCCATGTCGGTCGGGAGGGCGAAGAACGCGCGGTAGGTCAGCGAGTTGCCGTCGACGAGCAGGACGGTTCCCACGGTGATCTCAGTCGGCGTCCGGGCGCAACGTGCCGTCGAGAATCCGTTCGGCGACGGTACGCATCCGGGTCCGCTCGCTCATCGCGGTCTTCTGGATGAAGCCGAACGCCTCCGCCTCGCTCATCCCACAGTCGTCGATCAGCACACCTTTCGCCCGTTCGATCGTCTTGCGCGTCTCGAGCTGCTCCCCCAGTGCATCGATCTCGCCGGTCAGCGCGCGCAGTTCCCGGAACCGGCCCATCGCCACTTCGATCGCCGGGACGAGGTCGCTGCGCTGGAAGGGCTTGACGAGAAAGGCGAGCGCGCCGGCGTCGCGCGCCTGCTCGACGACCTCGCGCTGGCTGAACGCCGTCAACATCAGGACACCGCAGAGTTTCTCGCCGTTGATGATCCCCGCCGCCTCGAGCCCGTCCATCCCGGGCATCTTGATGTCGAGAATCGCGAGGTCGGGCTGGAGGCCGCGCACCAGTTCGATCGCCTGGTCGCCGCGACCGGTCTCGCCGACGACTTCGTACCCCTCCTCCTGGAGGGTCTCGCGGAGATCCATCCTGATGATGGCCTCGTCTTCGGCGATCACGACGCGCAGCGGCATGGGATCAGTATGTACCACCGATCACGGTGACCTCCGCACGGATCACCGGATCACCGCGTCATCGAGTCGAGCAGTTCATCCTGGCGGACCTCGAGTTGCGCGATCTCCTCGAGCACCCTGGCCCGGTGGCGCGACATGTTGTCGAAGCTGCCCTGCGCGGCTCGTGCCTCGAACGACGATCCGGCCGTCTCGGCGACGAGGGCGCGAATCGCCTGATCGTCCGCGTCGTCGCCGAGATAGAGCAACTGCTCGTCGACGATCGCCAACTCGGCGCGCAGGGCCTTCAACCGCGACCCGATCTTCGTGAGCCGGCGTTCGGTCAACCAACTGCCCATGGGGACGACGATCCTAGGCGACCGCGCTCAGGGCGTGCGCGGGAATCCGAGCGCCGCTGCCATCAGCACGCTCGTCGGTCGCGTCAGCGATCGCAGCTCCTGACATGCGTCGTCGCCGATCGCCGCGTACGGCGCCTCCGCCAACGCGTCGGTGCGGTCCTCGATCCAGCTGCGCGCGTCCTGACCGGCCGGCGTGAACCCGCCATCGGCGTCGAGCCAACCCCGATCCTGCAGTGATGCGACCGCCGCATCCCAGTCCGCGTCCGTGCGCTGCCGCGACGACTTGAGCACCGCGGCCGGTACCTCGCCGGCCGCGGCGTGCGTCACGAGTGCCTCGCAGCCGCTGAGCCCCTGCGCAGTGAGTGCCGCGACGTGGCCGTCGCCCCGAAACTCCCGCAGCAGCGTCTGGGCGTGCCACAGCACGAGGTGCGGTGCGTCCGGCCAGTCGAGCGTCGCGTGCCCGGCGAACAGCGGCCGACCCTCCACGTGATCGCACGCAGCGAGCGCGGCTCGCCTCGCGATGGGCGCCGCCCGTGCGATGTCCTCACCATCGACCGCGTCGGGTGCGAGCCGGCGGATCATGCGGTCCGCGGCACGGAGCCGCGCCGCGAGCACCGCTGCGGGCTCCGCGATGTCCCACACGGCGTCCATGCTCCGCCGCACGAGACCGGGGTCGAAGTTGAAGAACGTCGCCGCCACGACCGGGGCCGCGACCGGGCCGAGCGGGGCACTGCGCGACGCGAAGTAGCCGGACATCCGATCGGTGATGCCGAGCGCGCCGTATTCCTCTGCAGCTTCGGGGACGAAGTAGATCGCGCCGTGGATCGGCTCGACCGTGCGCCACGTCTTGCGGGCGAGCAGCGGGTCCATCGGTGCACTCTGCCAGCTCGAGTGCCCCAGGTCGGACTCGAACCGACACTTGACGGTGTTTGAGACCGTTGCCTCTGCCAATTGGGCTACTGGGGCCCGGTCGATCGATCGGGTGAGCGAACGAGGATAACGGGTCGCCGCCGGGTTACTGGGCGGTAGCCGCACGATCCCACCGATCGGGTCTAGCCTCGCCCCAATGCTCGCCTTCACGTTCCCCGGTCAGGGGTCGCAGCGGCCCGGCATGGGCCGTCCCTGGCAGGACCACGAGAGCTGGGAGCTGGTCGACGAGGCGTCCGAGGTCGTCGGTCGCGACGTCGGCGCGCTGCTGTGTGACGCCGACGCGGACGAATTGAAGGACACCCGCAACGCACAGCTGACGACGTTCGTGTCCAGCCTGATGGTGCTCGACGCTGCGGAACGTCTCGGCCTCGAACCGAGCTACTGCGCCGGCCACAGCCTCGGCGAGTACACCGCGCTCACGGCGACCGGTGCGCTCGGCTTCGACGACGGGGTCAGGCTCGTCGCTGCCCGGGCCGCGGCGATGCACGACGCCGGTCTCGAACGACCCGGAACGATGGCAGCGGTGCTCGGCCTCGACGACGACCAGGTCGAGATCGCGTGCCGCCGGGCCGACGACGACGTCTGGGTCGCGAACTTCAATGCACCCGGTCAGGTGGTGATCGCCGGTTCTCCGGACGGTGTCAGCGCCGCGGGCGACCACGCCAAGGACCTCGGCGCCAAGCGGATCATGCCGTTGCAGGTGTCGGGCGCCTTCCACACCCCGTTCATGGCCGCCGCACGCGAGCGACTCCGGGAGGCGCTCGCCGACGCGGCACCGCGCGACACCGACGTCCCCGTCGTGTCGAACGTCGACGCACTCCCCCACGACCGCGGTGCAGAGTGGGCGAGCCTGCTCTCCGCCCAGTTGTCCAGCCCGGTCAGGTGGAAGCACGGCCTGCTCGCGCTGGCCGGCGCCGGGGTCACCGACTTCGCCGAGCTCGGCCCCGGCGGCGTCCTCACGGGCATGGCCAAGCGCACCGTCACCGACGCGCGCACGATCTCGGTCGCGACACCGGAAGACCTCGACAAGTTGATCGAGTGGGTGAACGCCGGATCACCGACCGGCGCGGCGCAATTCGAGGGTGAGCACCTCTTCGCCCACGAGCGGCTCGTCGTCAGCCCGGCATCGGGGATCTTCACGCCGCTCGGCGGCCTCGACGAGGGTGCCGCGATCGACGTCGGCACACTGCTCGGCCACGTCGGCGACCACGAGGTCCGCTCGCCGTTCGCCGGTCAGCTGCAGAGCTACATTGCAGTGGCAACCGAACGCGTCACCGCCCGCCAACCGATCGCCTGGCTCCGTTCGAGCTGAGGGGAGAACGCCATGCCCGCCATCCGCCCAGGAGTCCGTGGAGCCGTGATCACCGGCTGGGGGTCCGCGTTGCCGCCGAAGGTGCTGACGAACAAGGACCTCGAAGGGATGTTCGACACGAGCGACGAGTGGATCGTCGAGCGCACCGGCATCCGCCAGCGGCACGTCGGCGGCACGACCGCCGGGTTGTCGGTCGAGTCGGGCCGCCAGGCGATGGAGATGGCCGGCATCGAGCCCGCCGACATCGACGCGCTCGTGCTGGCGACGACCACCCCGGACCGGCGCGTCCCCGCCACGGCATCGACCGTGCAGCACGAGCTCGGGCTCGCCTGCGGGGCGTTCGACGTCAACGCCGCCTGCTCGGGCTGGGTGTACGGCCTCGTCACCGCACACGGCCTGATCGCGATGGGCGCCGAGAAGGTCCTGCTGGTCGGCACCGACACGCTGGCCCGCATCACCGACTGGGAGGATCGCAACACGGCGATCCTGTTCGCCGACGGCTCGGGCGCGACCGTCATCGAGGCGGTCGACGGGCCCGGACAGATGCTCGGCTGGGACCTCGACTCCGACGGCAGCGCGGAGCGATTCCTGTTCGCGGAGTACGACGGCAACCTCCAGATGGAGGGCCGCGAGGTGTTCAGGCGGGCGGTCCGCATCATGGTCGATTCGGCGACGAAGTCGATCCAGCACGCCGGTGTCTCGACCGACGACATCGCGCTCGTCGTTCCCCACCAGGCGAACATCCGGATCATCTCGGCGGCGATGGAACGCCTCGGCATCCCGATGGAGCGGGCGTCGGTCGTGCTCGATCGGACCGGCAACACGTCGTCCGCGTCGATCCCGCTCGCGCTGACCGAGGCGCTCGACGCCGGCCGCGTCGGCGACGGCGACCTGATCCTGTTCGTCGGATTCGGCGGCGGGATGTCCGCGGCCAGTGCCGTCGTCCGCTGGTCCACGAACGTCGACGAGCATCGGCCGTGACCGCCGACGGCCGGATCGTCCTGATCACCGGCGGATCCCGGGGCATCGGTCTGGCGTGCGCGGAACGCTTTGCGGCGCAGGGTGACCGAGTCGCGGTCACGTTCAATTCGTCGCCGCCGCCGGAGGGGTTCTTCGGAGTGAAGTGTGACGTCACGTCCGCCGACGACGTCGATGCCGCATTCACCGCGGTCGAGGAGCATTTCGGAGGTCCCGTCGAGATCCTGGTGTCGAACGCGGGTGTCACGCGGGACGGCCTGCTGTTGCGAATGACCGAGGACGACTTCGCCTCGGTCCTCGACGCGAACCTGACCGCTTCGTACCGGGTCAGCAAGCGTGCGGCGAAAGGGATGCTCAAGGCCCGAACGGGCCGCATCGTGCTGATGTCGTCGGTCGTCGGCCTGCTCGGCTCGGCAGGCCAGTCGAACTATTCGGCGTCGAAGGCCGGCCTCGTCGGCTTCGCCCGGTCACTCGCACGCGAGCTCGGGTCGCGTTCGATCACGGTCAACGTCGTCGCGCCCGGCCCGGTCGCCACGGACATGACCGCGGCGTTGACCGACGACCAACGGGCGGGCATCGTCGACGCGGTGCCGTTGGCCCGGATGGCCGAGCCCGCGGAGATCGCCGGCGTCGTCGCGTTCCTGACGGGGCCCGATGCGGGCTACATCACCGGCGCCGTGATCCCGGTCGACGGCGGCCTCGGCATGGGGCATTGAGCGGGCGCTGTGCGCCCGCTGCCGCCTTCGGCGGCCCGCCGCCCCCGGCGGCGCAATGCCTCCCCGGGCCCTGCCCGGGGCCACGCCGACGGCGCGGCAAACCAACGAGTCCGACAACTCGAACCCACACCCCCACCCGGCCCGCCGCCCCCGGCGGCGCAATGCCCATCCCAACCCGACCAATCGGCGACGGAGCGGGCAGGCTCTACACTCTCAACCGCAACCAAACCACACTGGAGACCACTGTGAATGAAGAACTGTTCGCCCGCTTTCGGAAGTGCGCCGTCGAGGTGCTGTCGGTCGAGGAGAGCGCGGTCACGCCCGACGCCAAGTTCGGCGACGACCTGGACGCCGACAGCCTCGACCTCGTCGAGCTCGTGATGGCCCTCGAGGAGGAGTTCGACATCACGGTGCCCGAAGAGGAGCTCGAGGGCGTCGAGACGGTCCAGCACGCGTACGACCTCGTCGCCGGCAAGGTCTGATGAGCGGCGGCCGCAGGGTCGCCGTCACCGGCCTGGGCGTCGTCGCCCCGGCCGGCATCGGAGCAGCGGAGTACTGGAACGGCCTGCTCGGGCCCGGCGCGACG
The DNA here is from genome assembly GCA_024644465.1 of Ilumatobacteraceae bacterium. GTDB lineage: Bacteria > Actinomycetota > Acidimicrobiia > Acidimicrobiales > Ilumatobacteraceae > Ilumatobacter_A. The sequence continues at coordinate 42,256 of JAHEKY010000001.1, forward strand.
AGCGGTCAATCGGTCCAGATCTCCGACTGGGATCCGACCCCGTACTTCGACGGACCGAAACAGGCGCGCCGTGCCGACCGCGTCGAGCAGTTTGCGCTCGCCGCCGCCGGTGAGGCCTTCGATCACGTCGGCGGCGTCGACGGCGTCGGCGTCGACTCGGCACGATTCGGCACGATCTTCGCCACCGGTGTCGGTGGGTTGCACACCCTCGAAGACCAGATCCAGACCCGCCTCGAGAAGGGCGAACGTCGCGTCTCTCCGTTCCTCGTGCCGATGATGATGGCCAACGCCGCCGGGGCGTCGATCTCGATGCGCTACAAGTTGCAGGGGCAGAGCGAAACGATCGTCACCGCGTGCGCTGCCGGCACGCACGCCATCAACTACGCGGCTCGCCTGATCAAGTGGGGCATCCTCGACGCAGCGGTCACCGGTGGCAGCGAGGCCGCCGGAACCCCCACCGGCCTCGCCGGCTTCGCCAACATGACGGCGCTCTCGACCGTCGGCATCAGCCGGCCGTTCGACGTCGACCGGGACGGGTTCGTGATGGGCGAAGGCAGCGCCGTGCTCATTCTCGAGGAGTGGTCACACGCCGAGGGCCGCGGCGCCGACATCATCGGCGAGGTCCTCGGCGGGGCGAGCAACGCCGACGCGCACCACATCACCGCCCCGTCGCCCGGTGGCGAGGGCGCGATCCGGTGCATCAACCTCGCCCTGGAGGAATCTGGGCTGACGCCCGCCGACATCGCACAGGTCAACGCGCACGGCACCTCGACACCCCTCAACGACGCGGCCGAAGCCGACGCGATCACCAACGTGTTCGGCCCCGGCGGTGTCCCGGTGGTCTCCACGAAAGGTGTCACCGGCCATGCGCTGGGCGCCGCCGGCGCCCTGGAAGCCGCGGCCTGCCTGCTGTCGATCCGTCACGAGCTGATCCCGCCGACTGCGAACACGGCCAACGTCGACCCCGAGCTGAAGATCGATCTCGTCGTCGGCGAACCCCGGCCCTGGAAACCCGGCCCCGTGATCTCGAACAACTTCGGCTTCGGCGGACACAACGGCTCGGTCGTCATCGCGCCGGGCTGAGCCCGCGTCACACGTCGGCGAAGACGAACATCAGGTCACAGCTCGTCGCCACCTCGCCGTCGACGGTGACCCTGCCGCTGCCCTTGCCGGCGCGCGCCGACATCCGACCCAACTCGACGCTGACGATCAGTTCGTCACCGGGGACGACCTGGCGCCGGAAGCGAGCCTTGTCGAGCCCGCCGAACAGCGGCAGCTTCCCCGCATAGTCGGGGTGGGCGAGCACCGCGCACGCCCCGACCTGGGCGATCGATTCGCACATCAGCACACCCGGCAGCGTCGGCCGCCCCGGGAAGTGGCCGGGGAAGAAGTACTCGTCGCCCGTCAACCGCCAGATGCCGGTCGCCGACTCGCCCGGCACGAGCTCGAGGAGCTCGTCGACGAGCAGGAACGGCGGTCGGTGCGGAAGCAGGTCGATCGGATTGACACGAGCGGACATCGGCCCAGTCTGCCGCAACCAGCGGCGACCACGCGTGGCCGGGGGCGCGGGACTGCTCGCGTGCGGGTTGCTGGTCACCGGCAGCACCCGACGACCTCGCCGAGCCTGACGCCCGACGCTACGACGCCGAATCGCTCGACTCGGGTGGGGTCTGCGCCTGCTCGAGCTGCTGGAGCATCAGCATCCCGGCGATGTTCATGAAGTCGTGCTCGGTCACCAGGCCGCAGAGCACGCCGTCTTCGACGACCGGAAGGGACCCGACACCGAACGAGCGCATGATCTCCAACGCCCGCAACGGCACCATCGACGGAGGAACGCAGACCGGGTCGCGCTGCATCACGTCGCCCACGCACAGGTTCTCCCAACGCCCGTCGTCCGCGTTGCTCGCCATCACCCGGAGCAACCGGCGGTACGACAGGATCCCGATGATCCCGTCCGTGGCATCCTCGACGATCAGTTGCCGGAGCCGGTGCCAGTCCATCAGGTTGGCCGCGAGGTCGAGCGGGTCGTCCTCGGCCACCGTGACGATCTCGGTTGCCATGATCTGCTCGACCGACTTGAAGTTGTGCTCCCAGCTGCCACCTTCCTCGAGGCTCGCCGCAGTCCACTCCGACACCGGATGACCGACCTGCTGTCGCGCCACGATCGCTGCGGTCAAGCTGTTCAACCGCTGGCCGAGCGACCCCTGCTGGCGCATCGCCAGCATCGACGACACCTGCCAGCGCGAGCCGGTGTACCCGGACGCGACGCGCCGTTCGACGATGCCGAGATAGTGCTCACGGCCGGCGACGTCGACGCCGGCGAGCTCGAGGCCCTCGTGGGCCATCGGCAGCAGCACATCGAGAAGGAGCTCGGGTGCGGGCCGTTCGCGGCCGTCGAGCCAGTACAGCGACGACGACAGCCCTTCCCGCGCCGCGTTCACGAAGTTCGCCCTGACGGTGTCGAACTCGATCATCCGGCTGACCTCGGGGTGCTGGGCGCCGACGGCGCGCATCAGCCCGAGCCAGAGGGCCGCGTTGGCGATCTCGTCGGCGGTCGTCGGCCCCGACGGCAGGACGCGGTTCTCGATGCGCAGGTGGGGTACCCCGTCCATCACCCCGTAGCACGCTCGATTCCAGCGCCACACCGTGCCGGTGTGGAGCCGAACCGCCGCGAGATCGGGCATCCCACCGGCCGCGAGCACCTCGAACGGATCGTCGTGCGAGTCCGGCGCGAGCAGGGGCCGGAAACGGGTGATGTCCTCCTTGAACAACTCGGCGACCGAGTCCCGCACCCAGTTCGTCCCGAACGTGACGCGACCGGACCGCTGGCGCAGGTGCTGACCGGAACGGCGGGTGTCGACCGACTGTTCGAACAGCGGGATCCGCGTCTCACCCCACAGTTGCTTGCCGAACAGGATCGGCGAGTTCGTCGCGCACGCGAGCGTCGGGCCTGCCAGGAGCTGAGCGGCGTTGTACAGGTTGGCGAAGTCCTTCGGGGCGACCTGCAGGTGCACCTGGAAACTCGCATTGCACGCTTCGGCCATCACCGAGTCCTGGCGGACGCTCAGCTCGTCGGCGCCCGAGATCCGCAGCTCCAACTGCTCGCCGCGCATCTCGAGGAGGGCGCGGTTGAGTTCCAGGTAGCGCGGGTTCTGCACCATGTTCGACAGTGCGAGGCTGCTCATCCGCAACGTCGGGAGGATGCCGGTGAGCACGATCTCCTTTTCGATCGACCGCGCCGCCGCCCGCGCCACCGCGAGCAGTTCGTCGAGCTGCGCATGCATGTCCGCGAAGCACGACCCGCCGAACGGTTGCGGATCGAGGTTGACCTCGAGGTTGAACGCGCCGATCTCGGTCGTGAAGTGGGGCTCGTCGATCAGCGCCAACAGCTCGAGAGCGACCGCCGACGGCTGCCAGGCTCGATCGACGAGGAAGAACTCCTGCTCGGCTCCGATGCGCGGATTGCCGGTCTCGAACGCGTCGCTGTCGAGGAGGTGCTGGAGCGCGTGGACGTCGCGCAACATCCAGTTGACCGCCGTTCGCCGTTCCGCGATCCCGCTCGCCGTCTGCACACCCATGATCAGCCCTCGCTCGACACCGTCATACCAGGTCTGCCAAGTAGTGCGGAAGCATCGCCCGCCACGTCTGCCAGTCATGGGGCCAATCCGGCCCCCAGTCGTCGACGCGGTTCGGGACACCGGCGGCCCCGAGCGCGTTCGCCACCTTCCAGGACTCGCCGATGTCTTCGTTCGCTCCGCCGCCGCACGCCAGGATCACCGCCCGCGTCCGCAACTGCGTGAGGTGATCGCCGCCGAGCGAACCGAGATGGTCGAGCGGCGAGGCCCAGTGGAAGTGCTCGTTCGTCGGCCCCTTCATGAACCGCCCGAGGTCGTACGTCCCGCTCATGCAGATCGCCGCGGAGAACGCATCCGGGTAGCGGCAGACGGCGGCGAGCGCGTTGTAGGCGCCGATCGACGCACCCGCCGAGATGATCTCGATGTCGTTGCTCTGGCAATCGGCCCGGATCGCCGGCACGAGTTCGTTGCCGACGAACTCGACGAAACGTCGCAGGAGCCAGCTGCGGTGCAGGCTGTCACCCTCACCGACGAGCAGTGCCCTGCCGTTGACGCTGTCGCACGAGTAGATCTTGACGCGCCCGGCGGACACGAGTTCCGAGCACGCGTCGACGACGTGAAAGCGCTCGATCTCCTGCGCGTCGCCGCCGGCGGTCGGGAACACGAGCACCGGTCGGCCGACGTCGCCCCAGCGAGCCACTTCGACCTCGCGATCGAGATGACCGGAGTGCCACGAGTCGACCAACTTCGTCATGGCGCCGTCTCCTCACGCCACGTCTGGATGCGCTGCCAGAACATGTCGCTGAAGTCGTCGACCTCGTGTTGCGGATACAACGCGGCGACCTTCAGCTTGACGGCCTCGAGAGCGGTGTCGGTGCCGAAGAACTCCCAGAGCACCTCGTCGAGGTGGCCGAGGTGCTCGGCGCAGAACGCCTCGAACTCGTCGACCTGGAGCCGCTCGCGGGCGATCGCGGCATATCCCTGCAGCTTCTCCTCGTACGGCGCGTCGGTGTCGGCGATCGTGAAGTACGGCTGCCAGTCGAGGTTCGGCCGCATCGGCCGCTTCGTCGCGGCGCAGAACAGCGACCAACGGAGGTTCGCCCCGATCAGCCACGGGAAGTGGTAGTGCAACGACGTCACCTGCGAGTCGGGGCATGGGTTGGCGAAGTCGATCGGGTACCACTGTCCGTCCTGGCGCAGCGCCTCGCACGAGTTGAAGTCCCACCCGAAGAACGAATTGATCGTCAGCGTCGTGTCGATCAGGTGCTGGCGTTGCTCGGCGGGGATCCCGCCGTCGTCGCTCGTGTACCGGTCGTGCAGGGGCGCGCCGGGGTCGTAGCGCACGACCCGGGTCTGCGGGCCGAGGCCGACGCAGCGGATGAACATGTCGTGGGGGTCGACCGCCTGCTGGAGGTGCATCAGGTACGTGCCGCTCTCGTCGTACAGCCGCTGGAGATCGTCGGCGTCGTCGATGCGGCTGACGCCGGCCCACCCGCCGCCGTCGTAGGGCTTGATGTACATCGGGTAGCCGACCTTGTCGCCGAGCTCGCGCAGATCGAACATCTGGGCGTACCGCTCGAGCGTGATCTCGAGGTCCGCCCGCGGCTCGTACGCCTTCGGCGGCACCATCCAGGTGGTCGGCACCGGCATCCCGAGGCGCATCATCGCGCAGTAGGACGTGTGCTTCTCGTTCGACTGGATCGACCACGGGTTGTTGAACACGTAGAGGCCGTTCATCACGACCGCCTTCTTGATCCACTCGCGGCTCGTGCCGTACCAGTGCGTCAGCCGGTCGATCACGACGTCGTACCGGACCGGTTGGCGGAGGTAGAACGGTTCGATCGTGACACGCTCGACATCGAAGCGGATCGAGTCGCCGCCGTGGCGCACGGTCAGGTCGAGCCGGTCGAGCACCTCCTCGTAGCAGATCGGCCAGCACAGGTCGGCGCCGACCGAAAGTCCGATCATCCGCCGTACGTCAGCCATCTGTCTCCTCAGGGTCGGTGATCGGCAAGCTAGCAGGAGCCTGTGGCGGCTCGAACGGTTGCGGTTCGCGCGGCCGGAAGGAGTCGGCGAACAGCCAAGGGAGCGCGACGCCGAGCAGGTCACGCCACCCGCCCCACGTGTGCCCGTCGAGTGACTCGCCGAGCAGGACCTGCATCCCGGTGTCGACGAGGATCGGGCGCATCGCACGGTTCTCGCAGATCAGCTGTTCGTAGATCCCACAGCTCATGAACACCTTGTCCGCGACGCGCACCGGGTTCGCCGCATAGCTGCGGACGAACTCACGGACCGGCTCCCACATGTCCCCCTCCCGCTCGCGGCAGTCGGCGCCGACGCCGTCGAAGGATCCGGACTGGAGCATCAGCCGGCCGAACATCTCCGGGTAGCGGGCCGCGGTCGACAGCGTCGCGACCGCGCCGAAGCTGGCACCACCGAGGCAGCGCGCGTCGCGCCCGCCGACGAGCGGGAGGTGCGCCTCGAGGTAGGGCACGAGTTCTTCCGCGATGAACCGGGCGTGGGCCTCGTCGTCGGCGTACTCCGACAGGCGGTCGACCGGATCGCAGAACGCGACGACGAACTCCGGAACGAGCCCCCGGTGGATCAGGTTGTCGAGCACGGTGCTCGCGGCCGCGTAGTGCAGGTAGTCGCTGCCGTCGTGGAGCACCACGAGCGGGAACTCGTGCTCCGGGGTGATGCTGAACGACGCCGGCAGGTACAGCGTCACCGGCACAGGTCGCCCGAGCGCCGCACTCGGGATCGTCAGCGACCGGCGCGACCCCACTTCGGCCAACGGGTCGCGCAGTGCCCACGGTGGCACCTCGTACCCGAACGAGCGGCAGACCGAGTTCTGCCCGAACGGGTTCCGGGCGTGATGGGGGTTGAGTGGGTCCTCGATCATGTGCTGCTCGCCGCCGATGGTCAGGCCGAGCTGGTATTCCAGCCGGGTGCCCGTCGGCAGATCGAGCGCGAGCAACCACCAGTTCGACTCACCGAGTCGCTCGAAGTCGAGGTCCTCGGGGAGCCCCATCCCGAAGTGGACCAAGGTGACCGCGTCGGCCTCGCCGCGGAACGCAAAGACGGTGACGTCCTCGTTCGTCAGCGGGAACCCGCGGTCGAACACGAGCCGATCGAGCGCCTCCGGCGTCAGCTCGGGGTTCGGCGCCACGCGTGGCGCGAGCACCGTGTGCTCGTCGATCTCCTGATCCGTGAAGTTGGCCTCGTTCATCGGGGCATTCTCACTGGGCGTGGACCGTAACCGTGCGGCCGATCTCGTCGAGGACGAAACGGAGGTGGTCGAAGTCCTCGTGGCGGGCCCTCACCCACGCGTTCGCCATGTAGCCCGCTTCGACCGGCTGGGTCGGCGTGCCGACCGCGGGCAGGTGCGCATCGATGATCAGATCCCCGAACCGGCGCTGGATCTCGTCCGCGCCCGAGTAGCCGGAGATCACCCCGTCCGCTTCAGGGCGGATGGCGACGATGCCCGCCGAGAACCGGCGTGAGGCGTGCCGTTTCGGGTACCCGTGAACGATCGCCTCCGCCCACTCCCGGTAGATGTCCAAGTCGTTGCCGACCGCGTAGAGATCCCACGCTCGAACGCCCGGCGGGCGGCATCCGATCTCGGAGAACGTCAGCCCACGTTCGCCGGAGAACCACTCCATGTGCGTCGCCGACGTCCCGATGTCGAGCGCTTCGATCACCTGGCGCCCCATCGCCTTGACCTCGTCGTACCCGACTGCGGAGTCGACCCGGTTCGTCGCGATGAACTGGGGGGAGATCCAGCGGGTCCGCATCGCGTCGAGCACGTTCGGGTAGTAGTGGCAGACGAACTCGTGGACGACGCGCCCGTCGACGGTGATCGTGTCGTAGAACCCTTCGTGGCCGGTGATGAACTCCTCGACGGCGACGGTCGCCCCCCGGTCGACTCCGCTCGCCGCGATCACCGCATCGAGGTCGTCGGCGTTGTCGGCACGGTGGGTTCCCGACGCGCCCGCGCCGTCCGGCGGCTTGACGATCAGCGGATAGCCCACCTCGGCGGCGAACGCCCGGACCTCGGCGGCGGACGAGGCGCCGGTCGAACGCGCACACGGCACACCGGCCTCGCGCAGCACCTGCTTCATCGCCGGCTTGTCACGGCACAGGTGTGCTGTCCGTACCGACGTGCCCGGGATGTTGCAGGCCGCCCGGACGCGCGCCGCCGTCATGATGTGCGCTTCGACGGTCGCCTCCAGCCGGTCGACCCACAGCCGGTCCTGCACCCACCTCACGGCGCGCAAGACGCTGTCGTCGTCGACGACGGACGCGACCTGCTCGTAGTGGGTCAGCCAGCCGCGGACGTCGTCGTCGAGCCCGTCCTTCGGGCGCTCACCGATACCGATCACCGTCGCACCGGCTTCCGCGAGCGCTCGTGCGAACTGCTTCTGGTTGTCCGGGAAGCTCGGCTCGAGAATGATCACGTTCACCGACCCAGTTGTACTCGCTCCCACCGACCGACCCGGACAGTCATCGCCGTGGCCCTCTGGCGGGTGACGCGACACGGGTGCGGTACGGTCCGGAGCGATGGTCACCGTGGTCTTCGTCGCTCCGTACGCCCTCGATGCCACGAACCGCTTCCTGGCCGCGATGGCCGCGCTCGCCGACGTACGGGTCGTCGTCGTCAGCAGTGACCCACTGGAACGGTTCCCGGCGGATGTCGCAGCGGGGCTGGCCGGCCACTGGCGGATCGACGACTGTCTCGACGTCGACGAGTTGACGGGGGCGGTTTCGGCCGTGCGCGACCGCACGGGTCCCGTCGACGTGCTGACGGCGATCCTCGAGAACCTCCAGGTCCCCCTCGCGCACGCGAGAGAACGGCTCGGCATCGACGGGATGCGCGTCGACGTCGCGGAGCGGTTCCGCGACAAGGAGCAGATGAAGGCGGCCTTCGACGCAGCCGGCATCCCGTGCGCACGTCACGCTCGAGTCGATTCCGCCGACGATGCGCGTCGGATCCTCGACGACTGGCAACAGCCGGTCGTCGTCAAGCCGCTCGCCGGGATGGGTGCCCGCAACACGTTCCGTCTCGACGACCGCGAGACCGGCGAACGCTGGCTGCTCACCGATCCGCCGTCGAGTGCGGCTCCGGTGCTGCTCGAGGAGTTCCTCGTCGGCGAGGAGTTCTCGTTCGAGAGCGTGCTCGTCGACGGCAACCTCGTGTGGCACTCGATCGGCCGCTACGACCCGACTCCGCTGACCGTCCTCGAGAACTCGTGGATCCAGTGGTGTGTCGTGCTCCCCCGTCGGATCGACAGCGACCAGTTCGCGGCGATCCGGGACCTCGGGCCGCGAGCGGTCCGCTCGCTCGGCCTGTCGACCGGGCTCACCCACCTGGAGTGGTTCCGCCGGCCCGACGGAACGGTGGCGATCTCCGAGGTCGGCGCCCGGCCGCCAGGGGCACAGATCGCGTCTCTGATGTCCTGGGCCCACGGCGCCGACATGTACGCCGCCTGGTCGCGGTTGGTCGCACTCGGCGAGTTCGACCCGCCCGCTCGCCGTTTCGCCGTCGGCGGCGCCTATCTCCGGGCGCAGGGGGCCGGGCGGGCGATCACCGCGGTGACCGGAATCGACCGCGTCAGCGCCGCCACCCACGAACTGGTCGTCGAGTCTCGTCTGCCGCGGGTCGGCAGCGCCGCGGCCGACACCTACGAGGGCGACGGCTACGTGATCGTCCGGGCGGACGAGACCGACGCGGTCGAGTCCGCACTGCGCGAGATCGTGTCGACGATCCGGGTGGAGACGCACTGATGAACGTCGTGTTCCTGTCACCCCACTACCCGGACGACATCCCGCTGTTCGTCTCCGGCCTCGCCGCGGTCGGGGCACGCGTGATCGGCGTCGGCGACCAGCACGTCGAAGCGCTTCCCGAGCGGTCCAAACGCGACCTCGCGGCGTACATCCAGATCGGTTCGTGGTCCGACGAGGACGCCGTCGTGCGCACGGTGCTCGATCGACTGGCAGGGCACCACGTCGACCTCGTCGAGACGCTGTGGGAGCCGATGATGCTGCTGGCCGCCCGGCTGCGCGAGGCGATCGGCGTGCCCGGGATGACGGTCGCGCAGACCGTGCCGTTCCGGGACAAGGGCGAGATGAAGAAGGTGGTCGAGGCCGCCGGGCTGCGGACGCCGCGTTCGATCGTGACGACGACGCGCGACGGCTGCCGTTCCGCCGCCGAGGAGATCGGCTACCCGATCATCATCAAACCGATCTCCGGAGCCGGCTCGATGGACACGTTCCGGATCGAAGGCGACGACGACCTCGAGGCCGCACTCGCCCAACTGGGCCACGTCCCCCAGGTGAGCGTCGAGGAGTTCATCTCCGGCGACGAGTTCACCTACGACACGGTCTGTGCCGGCGGCTCGATCGCCTTCGAGAACGTGTGCGAGTACCGCCCGAACCCGCTGATCGGCAAACAGGTCGAATGGATCAGCCCGCAGGTGATCGCATGGCGGGATCTCGCCGACCCGTTCATCGCCGACGGCGTCGAGCTCGGGCGCAACGTCATCCGGGCGATGGGCGTCCAGAGCGGGTTCACGCACATGGAGTGGTACCGGACCGCCGCCGGCGAGGTCGTCTTCGGCGAGATCGGCGCCCGCTCCCCAGGGGGCCGACTGACCGACTTGATGAACTACGCGTGCGACACCGACCTGTACACCGGGTGGGCGCAGGCCGTGTGCCACGGCACGTTCGACCAGCCGACCGAGCGCCGCTACAACGTGGCGCAGGTGATCAAGCGGGCGCAGGGCCAGGGCACGATCACCCGGATCGACGGCATCGCCCACATGATGGCGACGATGGGCGAGCACGTCGTCAACGTCGACCTCGTCCCGCTCGGGCACCCGCGACGCGATTGGCGGGCGACCGTGCTGTCCGACGGGGTCATCGTCGTCCGCCACCCCGACTTCGACGAGGTGGTCGCGATGGCCGACTGGATCGCCGCCGGCGTCCACCTCCACTGCGACTGACCGTTCCATCTGGTGCCAGGCACCAGATGGAACGGTCGGGTCGAAAACGGGAAAGACCCGGATTGGGGGATCCGGGTCTCTCAACCTGGGAATGTCCGCTGATGGGGGGTCAGCTGACGGACTTCCCGACGAGTGGAACATTGGGGGGTGTTCTCACGTCGACTTGTACTTGTGAAAGTATGCACGTGAACGAGTGATCTGACAAGTAGAACTCAGCGATACTTGCTATCGTTTTCAGAGATGGATGTCCGGCAGTTGTCTACTCTCGTCGCGATCGCCGACCACGGCACGTTCTCCGCAGCGGCCCGGTCGCTGTTCACCGTGCAATCGAACGTGTCGGCCCACATCGCCCGGCTGGAGCGCGAACTCGGCGTGACGCTCGTCGACCGGGCCCACGGCGGGCTCACCGAGGAGGGCTTCCGGGTCGTCGAACGGGCCCGCCGGGTGCTCAACGAGATCGACGACATCGCCGCCGACATGGCGAGTCGCAACGAGGATGTTTCCGGTCAGACGCGCATCGGCGTCATCGGCACGACCGCGCGCTGGCTGATGCCGCAGTTGCTCGGTCGCCTCGGCCGTGAACACCCTGGCGTGCGCACGGTGATCCAGGAGGGCGCCACGTCCGCGCTCGTACCCAACGTGATCAGTGGCCAGCTCAACGGGGCGATCGTGCACCTGCCGGTCGACGACCACGAACTCGTGATCGAGCCGCTCTTCGCCGAGGACCTGTTCCTGCTCGCCGACGAGCGCCACCCCCTCGCCTCGCGGGACACGATCCCGTTGCGCGAACTCGACGACGTACCGCTGCTGCTCCCCCCGACCGGCGCCGCGCTGCGCAAGGTGCTCGAGCGCGCCGCAGCGAACGTCGACATCACGCTGCGAGCCCAGGCCGAGATCGACGGCGTCCGCCTGCTCGCGTCGCTCGCGTTCGACGGGTTCGGGGCTGCGATCGTGCCCGCGACCGCCGTGCCGACCTGGCTCGAGGGGTCGTTCCGCAGGATCACGGTGCCCGAACTCCCCCGCCGGGTCGTCGCCTTCGTCCGCCGGCGCCGGCCGAGCCCGAACGCCCCGACGACCGCGACCGTCGAGGTGTTGCGGGCGGTGATCGCCGAACGCGGCGACCGCCAGCCGGGCGTCCACCCGGGCACGAGCGCCATCGCGCTGCCGAAGTCCGGCTGATCGAACCGGGCACGCCCACCACCGCACCGCGCCGCCGTCGGATACTCTCGCAACCGATGACGACCATTCCGCTGGACGGCGGCCCGTTCGCCGAGATGGCGTTTCCGCTGTCCCGCCACGTCCCCGCCGCCGCCGCCGCCGACGTCCGCAACGTCGGCGAGCGCACCGCGGTCTGGGTCGAGTTCGCCGACGACGCCGACATCGTCCGGCTGACATCAGGCACGTCCTCGGTGATCGAACTGGCGGCGAACGCCGCCCGTGAGCAGGGCCTGCCGCTCGTGCTCATCGTGTCGACCGCCGGGACCGACATCGTCGAGGGGATGCCCGCACTCCACGGCTGGGGCCGCGTGGCCGCCGCCCTGACGAAGTGCTCGGGCATCGTGCCCACGGCGATCATCGTCGACGGGCCCGCCGTGTCCGGCCCCGCCCTGCTGCTCGGCCTCGCCGACTTCACGGTGATGACGACCACCAGCTACGCCTTCGTCAACGGCCCGGTCATGGTCGAGTCGTTCACGGGTGTCGGCATCGACGTCGACGAACTCGGCGGAGCCACGAACCACGCGCGCTACACCGGCGTCCCGACCGCCGTCGTCGCCGACCGTGCGACCGCCGTCGAGACGATCGAGACGATCCTCGCGTACCTGCCGAGCCACGTCGACCAGGAGCCCCCGCGCTGGCCGAACGACGACCCCGCCGACCGGCAGTGTCCGGAGGCCGGCGAGCAGATCCCGGCATCGTCGACGGGGAGCTACGACGTCCGCAAGGTCGCGTCAGCGATCGCCGACGAGGACTCCGTGTTCGAGTTGCGGGACCGGTGGGCGACGAACGTGGTCACGGCCTTCGCCACGATCGACGGCCGGCCGGTCGGCATCGTCGCCAACCAGCCGATCTCGCTGGCCGGAACCCTCGACATCCCGGCCTCGCAGAAGTCGGCCCGGTTCGTGGCCCTCTGCGATGCGTTCAACCTGCCGATCATCACGCTCGTCGACACCCCCGGCTTCTACCCGGGCAAGGACCTCGAGTGGCGCGGGATGATCCGCCACGGCGCGCAGCTCGTCTATGCCTACGCGCGGGCGTCGGTTCCGCGGATCAGCGTGATCCTCCGGAAGAGCTACGGCGGCGCCTACATCGTGATGGACTCCAAGACGATGGGCAACGACCTGTGCCTCGCCTGGCCGTGGGCGGAAATCGCCGTGATGGGGGCCGGGCAGGCTGCGGCGATCCTCGCCCGCCGGGCGACACCGGACGAGCGCGCCGAGTTCGAGCGTGACTACGCCGAGCGCCTGCTCAACCCGTATGTCGCCGCCGAGCGCGGATACATCGATGCGGTGATCGACCCTGCCGAGACCCGGGCGGCGATCGCCGCGGCCCTCGCCGTGCTCGAGGACAAGCGCGAGGTGCTCGTCGCCAGGAAACACGGCAACAGCCCGCTCTGAGGCGCGTCGCTGCTACAGGCTGCAGCCGGACACCGCGACGGAGGTCAGCGACGTGGCGCCGTCGTACACGAACAGTTCGGCCAGCGAGGTGTCCCAGAACTTGCTCCACAGGGCGACCTCCATGATCGCGTCGCCGTTGAAGTCGGCGACCGCCAGCACCCCCGCCCGACCGATCGTCGGCCGGCTGGTCCACTCGTCCGGGTAGTACTCGAACAGCACCTCGTCGGTGACGGCGCCGGTCGCTGTCGGATAGCGCGCGTAGATCACGACGAAGTCGCCGGGCACCCCGCCTCCGTCGGTGATCTTCTCGAAGGTCACGAAGACCTCTTCGACGCCGTCGCCGTCGAGATCGGCACGCACGACATCGGTGACGTCACCACCCGCCGGGTCGACCCCGGCCGCAGTGACGATCGCCTCGCCGATGCGCTGGTAGTCCGCCGAGTCGAACCCCGACCGGCGCAGACCTCGGGGCTGCACGTCCCAGTCGGCGGCGAGCCCGACGGCGCGGTAGGACCCGTCGCCGGTGAATTCCTGGTTCGAACCGCCGGCGTCGAGCAGCGGCCCCTGGCGGTCGTCGATGCACACCGCGGCGGTGGCGCCGCCGTATCCGTAACCGGTCAGCGGGTTGCCCAGCCCGACGCCTGCGATCGCAACCGCGCCGAAGGATTCGTCCGGCAAGGGGTCGCCGCCGTCGGCCGACATCCAATCGGATCCCGTCCAGGCGGCGAGTGGCGTCCACGGTGCGTCGAGCGCCCACCCGACGTGGACCACCGTCGCGCCCTGCGTGGGCACCGCCGCAGCGACGCGACCGAGTCGCGGGACCGGTCCGTCGGTGCCGGCACCGCTCGCGGTGGCGTCGGTCTCGGCGGGGCCGGTGTCAGCCGGATCGGTGTCGGCTGGGGCAGTGTCCGCGGGGGCGGTGTCCGCAGAGCCGGTGTCCGCAGAGCCGGACGGCGCGGGGTCGGTCCCGGCGGGGCGGTCGGTCGCGGCGGTCTCCGCCGGGGCGGTCTCGGCGATCTGTCCGCCGTCGTCGGGCCCCGCCGTCGCAGGCGGGACGGACTCGACCGGGCTGCTGTCCGCCGCGCCCGGAACGACTGCGTCCTCGGCGTCGGACGGCGCGCAGGCAGCGACGAGGCAGCCGAGCGAGACGGCGACGACGACGCTGGTCGCACGGTGGTTCACCTGCTCACTCTCGCAGGCCGAGCACCGCGAATCCTGGATTTCCGCGCTCGCGCCGGGCTGACGTGGGGTTTGGCCGATCGGACGCCGGTTGGGGCGCCACGCCGGGTGGCCAGTAACTTGGCCTGATGACCGGGGCGACCCCTCTGTCATGCCCACGTCGTTCGAGCCCGGAGGAAGCCAAGTGCCCGACACCATCACCATCACCGACGACCGGACGGGCAAGACCGTCACCGTCCCGATCGAGGGTGGTGTGTTCCCGTCGTCGGCATTGCGCGAGCTCGATCCGACGCTGTACTGCTACGACCCTGCGTTCCTGTCGACCGCGTCGACGAGATCATCGATCACGTACCTCGACGGTGCCAACGGTGTACTGCGGTACGGCGGGTACCCGATCGAACAACTCGCCGAGAAGTCGAGCTACCTCGAAGTCGCCTACCTGCTGCTCAACGGCGAGTTGCCGACGAGCGCCGAGCTCGCGCAGTGGGAACACGAGGTCACCCATCACACGTTCATCCACGAGAACATGCGCAAGCGCTTCGTCGACGGCTTCCACTACGACGCGCACCCGATGGGCATGTTCGTGTCGGCGATCGCTGCGCTCGGCACGTTCTACAACGACGCCAAGGAGATCGAGGATCCCGAATCCCGCCAGATCCAGATCCGGCGCTTGATCGCGAAGAGCCCGACGATCGCGGCGATGTGCTACAAGTTCTCCGTCGGGCTGCCCTTCAACCAGCCGAGCAACGACCTGTCATATGCCGCGAACTTCCTCAACATGATGTGGAAGATCGGCGACTACGAGGTCGACCCGGTGCTCGAGCGGGCGATGGACGTGCTGTTCATCCTGCATGCCGATCACGAGCAGAACTGCGGCACGACCGCGATGCGCGTGATCGGGTCGAGCCACGCCGACCCGTACTCGTCAGCTGCCGGCGCAGCGTCCGCGCTGTACGGCCCGCTGCACGGTGGCGCCAACGAGGCGGTCGTGCGGATGCTGACCAGCATCGGCACGATCGACAACGTTCATCCGTTCATCGAGTCGGTCAAGGCCGGCGAAGAGCGTCTGATGGGCTTCGGCCACCGCGTGTACAAGAACTTCGACCCCCGGGCGACGATCATCAAGCAGACGGCCTACGACGTGTTCGAGGTCACCGGCAAGAACCCGTTGCTCGACATCGCGTTGAAGCTCGAGGAAGAGGCGCTCAGCGATTCCTACTTCGTCGACCGCCAGCTGTACCCGAACGTCGACTTCTACTCGGGGTTGATCTACCAGGCGATGCAGTTCCCGACGTCGATGTTCACCGTCCTGTTCGCGATCCCGCGGATGTCCGGCTGGCTGGCCCACTGGCAGGAACTCCTCAACGACCCCGCGCAGAAGATCAGCCGCCCCCGCCAGTGGTACGACGGCCCCGACGAGCGCGACTACGTCCCGATCGTCGACCGCTGACCGTTCCATCTGGTGCCTGGCACCAGATGTGACGTCAGAGCGTGGCGAGGGCGGCGTTGAACGTCGCCGACGGGCGCATCACGGCCGCGGTCTTGACCGGGTCGGGCACGTAGTAGCCGCCGATGTCGGCCGGGCTGCCCTGGACCGCGAGCAACTCGTCGACGATCGTCTGCTCGTTGTCGGTCAACAACGTGGCGATCGGTTCGAAGATCGCCGCCAGCTCGGCGTCGTCGGTCTGCGCAGCGAGTGCCTGCGCCCAGTACAGCGCGATGTAGAAGTGGCTGCCGCGGTTGTCGATCTGACCGAGCTTGCGGGCCGGCGACTTGCCGTTCTGGAGGAGTCGACCGGTCGCGGTGTCGAGCGCCTCGCCGAGGATGCGCGCCCGCTCATTGCCGGCGACCTCCGCGAGGTGTTCGAGCGAGACCGCGATCGCGAGGAACTCGCCGAGTGAGTCCCACCGCAGGTAGTTCTCCTTGACGAGCTGCTGGACGTGCTTCGGCGCCGAGCCCCCGGCACCGGTCTCGAACAGGCCGCCGCCGTTCAGCAACGGCACGATCGACAGCATCTTCGCGCTCGTACCGAGCTCGAGGATCGGGAACAGGTCCGTGAGGTAGTCCCGCAGGACGTTGCCCGTGACCGAGATCGTGTCCTCGCCACGGCGGATGCGCTCGATCGAGTACTTCGTCGCCTCGACCGGCGACATGATCTCGATCGTCAGGCCGCTCGTGTCGTGGTCGCCGAGGTACCGCTCGACCTTCGCGATCAGCTCCGCATCGTGGGCCCGGTCACTGTCGAGCCAGAACACTGCGGGTGCGTCCATCGCACGTGCACGGCTGACGGCCAGCCGCACCCAGTCGCGGATCGGCTCGTCCTTCACCTGGCAGGCGCGGAAGATGTCGCCCGCCTCCACGGCGTGCTCCATCACGGTGCCGCCGGATGCTGCGTCGACGACTCGGATCGTGCCCGCCGACGGCGCCTCGAACGTCTTGTCGTGGCTGCCGTACTCCTCGGCCTTCTGCGCCATCAGCCCGACGTTGGGGACCGTGCCCATCGTTGCAGGGTCGTACGCGCCGTGCGCGATGCAGTCGTCGATCACCGCCTGGTACACGCCGGCGTAGCTGCTGTCCGGGATCACCGCCTTGGTGTCCTGCTGCTCACCGGCCTCGTTCCACATCTGCCCGGACGTGCGGATCATCGCCGGCATCGATGCGTCGACGATCACGTCGCTCGGCACGTGCAGGTTCGTGATCCCGCGGTCGGAGTCGACCATCGCGACATCGGGCCCCGCCTCGAACGCCGCCTCGATTGCGGCGAGGATCGCGTCACGCTGGTCCTCGGGCATCGCGCGCACCACGTCGAGCACGCTGCCGAGGCCGTTGTTGGGGTTGGCGCCGGCCTCATCGAGCGCCGCGCCGTACTTCTCGACGACATCACTGAAGAACATCTCGACGGCATGGCCGAAGATGATCGGGTCCGAGACCTTCATCATCGTCGCCTTGAGGTGCAGCGAGAACAGCACACCCCGCTCCTTCGCGTCCGCGATCTGCGCCGCGAGGAACTCGCGTAGCGCGGCGACGCGCATCACGGTCGAGTCGACGACTTCACCGGCGAGCACCGGCACCGACTCCTTCAGGACGCGCACCGCACCGTCGGCATCGACGTGCTCGATACGCAGGGCGCCCGCCTCCGCCACGGTGATCGACTGCTCGTTCGAGGCGAAGTCGTTCGCACCCATCGTCGCGACGTGCGTCTTCGAATCGGGCGACCACGCCCCCATCGAGTGCGGGTTGGCCCGCGCGTACTCCTTCACCGCCTTCGGCGCTCGGCGGTCCGAGTTGCCCTGACGGAGCACCGGGTTGACGGCCGAACCCATCACCTTGCCGTAGCGCTGCTTGACGTCTTCCTCCTCGGCCGTCTCCGGCTCCGCGGGATAGTCGGGCAGGGCATAGCCCATCGCCTGGAGCTCGGCCACGGCCGCCTTCAGCTGCGGGAGCGACGCCGAGATGTTCGGCAGCTTGATGATGTTCGCCTCCGGCGTCAACGCGAGTTCGCCGAGCTCCGCGAGCGCATCGCCGACACGCTGCTCGTCGGTGAGCCGGTCCGAGAAGGCCGCGAGGATGCGGCCCGCGAGCGAGATGTCCCGGGTCTCGACGGCGACGTCGGCGGCGCCGGCGTATGCCTCGATGACCGGCAGGAGTGAGTAGGTGGCCAGCGCCGGCGCTTCGTCGGTCAGTGTGTAGATGATCTTCGAGGTGCTCATGGATCCCTTGCTGTGCAGTGCCGGAACGGGCGTCGGACGCCGTGCGACTTGTCTTTCACTTGTCTGGCACTGTACCCGCCGGTCCCGGATCTCACCCAGCGCAGGCCGATCGTCCGGGCATCGGGCAGCTCACTCGCCCGAGCGTGCCACGGGTCGGTACGGTACGACCCGATGGACTTCAACTGGACGCCGGAACAGGTCGAACTCCGAGCGGAGGCCCGCCGTGTCGCGGCGTCGGCCGTCGAGCGGTTCGGGCGCCACAACGACTCCTGGATGAACGGGTACTCGAAGGACTTCGCCCGCGAGCTGGGCGAGCGCGGGTGGATCGGGATGACCTGGCCCGAGGAGCACGGCGGTGGGGGCCAGCCGCCGATCAACCGGTTGATCATCGGGGAGGAGCTGATCGCAGCCGGCGCGCCGATCGCAGCGATGTGGTTCGCCGACCGGCAGATGGGGCCGTCGTTGATCGCGTACGGCACGGCCGACCAGCAGGCGGAGTTCCTCCCCGGGATGCTCGCCGGTGAGACGACGTGGTGCATCGGGATGTCGGAGCCGAACTCCGGGTCGGACCTCGCGTCCCTGACGACGTCGGCCGTACGCGACGGCGACGACTACGTGATCAACGGCCAGAAGATCTGGACGAGCTTCGCAGCCGACGCCGACTACTGCTATCTGATCTGCCGCACGAGCACCGACGGGCCACCCCATCGCGGTATCAGCGAAGTGGTCGTCCCGATGAACACGCCCGGCATCGACGTCCGGCCGATCGAGGACATGACGACCAATCGTCACTTCTGCGAGGTGTTCTTCAGCGACGCCCGGGTGCCCGCCACGAACCTCGTCGGCGTCGAAGGCAGCGCGTTCAAGCAGACGATGGTGCAACTCGAACACGAACGCGGCGGCATCGACCGCCTCGTGTCGAACAAGGCGCTCTTCGACATGGCGGTCGACCGCGCCGATCGGTCGGACCCGCTGATCCGGCAGGAGATCGCCGACCTCGAGATCGGCTATCGGCTCGGCCGCATCCTCGTCACCCGCGAGGTGCTCCGCCAGGCGCCGGCCGGTTTCTCCGCCGCGACGAAGTGCTTCTGCACCGAGCACGAGGCCGGGGTCGCCGACTTCGTCGCCCGCGTGTTCGGGGCGGAGGCGACGCTGTGGACCGACGTGACGCAGGGCCTCTGCTACGGCCCGGGCTACACGATCATGGGCGGCACGTCGAACATCATGCGCAACATCCTCGGCGAGCGGGTGCTCGGCCTGCCCCGCGAGCCGCGCTGACGACCAGGACGAACGCCGCCAGACGCGACACAATGGCACCGTGGCGACCAGACCGGAGTTCTTGAGTTTCGACGTCGACGGGGCGACCCTCGGGGCGCTGCGCTGGCCGGGCATCGACGGCGCGGCGACCGTCGTCGCGGTTCACGGGATCACCGCCAATGCGTGGTCGTGGGACCCGATCGCGCATCATCTCGCGGGCGGCGCCCACCTCGTCGCCATCGACCTGCGCGGCCGCGGCCGCAGCCACGAGGTTCCCGGGCCCCACGGCATCCGCCGGTACGCCGACGATGTCGCCGCCGTCATCGAGCAGCTCGGCGGACCGCTCGTCGTCGCCGGCCACTCGATGGGTGCGTTCGTCGCGCTGATGACGGCCGAGCGGCACCCGGCCGCCGTGAAGGACCTCGTGCTCGTCGACGGTGGCGCCCCGATCGACGTCGACGACGGTGCCGACATCGACGCCGCGCTCGAAATGACGCTCGGCCCTGCGCTCGAGCGGCTCGGCAAGACCTGGGCCGACCGCACGTCCTACTACAGCATGTGGTCCGCGCATCCGGCGTTCGCCGAGGGCATCAGCATCGATCTCGAGCGGAACCTGCTCGCCGATCTCGTCGAGGTCGACGATGGGTTCCGCACCGCGGTCGACGTCGCTGCGGTGCGTCACGACGGGCGGGAACTGCTCGCCGATGCCGAGGTCCGAGCGCTGCTCGAGATGCACCCGGCCCCGGTGACGATCATCCGTGCGCCGAACGGCCTGCTCGGCGCACCGCCCCCGCTGATCAGCGATGACGTCGTCGCACGGCATCCCCGCCATCGCTGGATCGACGTCCCCGACACGAACCACTACACGGTGCTGATGGGGCCCCGTGGCGGGCCGGTCGTCGCCGACACGCTGCGCGCCGCGATCGCCGCCTGATCACAGCGATGCGCGCAGCACCACGTCATCGGACGACGCCTGACCGATGTCGTCGCCGGGTGCAGGCGCCTCCAGCGTGATGACGAACGAGTCGACACGGTCGCGCTCGACGCCGGCCCACATCGTGATCCGGTCGCCCCGCCGGAACGTGCCGACGGGGACCAGCTCGCCGTCGGCAGTGCCCACCCACGCCTGATAGAAGGTCGCGTCGATGCGCATCGGCAGGGTCGGCGCGTCGAGCACGATCTCGAGGCCCGAATCGAACGTCGTCACCTGCACCGTCCCGCCGACGTCGGCGATCGCGCCGGTCGGCGTCAACTCGACGCTCGTCGTCTCACGCTCGGGGGTCCCGCTCAACGCGCTGAGCACGACGACGCCCGCGAACAACGCGACCACTGCAGTTGCAGCACCGACGAGGGCAGGCCGGATCCAGGTCCGACCGGCCAGGAGCCCGGCGAGGCCGCCAGGCGATCGCGCCGCCGTTGCGGATCCCGATTCCTCGTCACCGACGTTCGTGGCAGCGATCGCCGCACCGATTCGTTCGGCGAGGTCGGGCGGCGGATCGCTCCAGAGCAATGGGTCGGCGAGCAGTGCCGCGACGACCGCCCCATCGCGACTCGCGACGGAATCGACGCGGTGCTCGACGCGCCGTTCGCCGCGTTCGACGTGCGCATCGACGTCGACGGGGTCGATGCCGACCCGCCGTGCGATCGCGTCGCGGTCGAGCCCGTCGACGTGTCGCAGGCGGAGGACCTCGCGCCGACTGTCATCCAGCGAGTCGACCGCAGCCCGCACGGCCCACACGAGCTCCTCGGCTGCCACCCCCGCGGCATCGGCGTCGATCAACTGTCGCGCGATCTGTGCGAGCCACGGCGCGAAGTCGTCGCCCGGTTCGACCTCGCCGCCGTGGTGCCACGCGTGGACGAACACCGCTTCGGTGATGTCGGCCGCGCGCTCCCCGTCTCGCGTCGCGACCGATGCGATCGCGTGCACGACCGCGCCGTGGTCCTCGTACAGTGCGCCGGCTGCGGCGGCGTCGCCGTCGCGCAGTGCCGTGGCGAGCTCGGCGTCGTGCCGGACGACGTGGACGGGTCGGAACTGCTCCATGACCGGCTCGATCGTATTGCGTCGCGCCCGCGTCGACGCCGAGCGGGCGCGGCGGCCCGCCGACGACGTACGGTCGCGGGGATGGAACACGTGCGCTTCGGCCGGACCGGCCTCCAGGTGTCCAGGCTCTGCCTCGGCACGATGACCTTCGGCTATCAGGCCGACCGCGACACGTCCTTCGCGGTGATGGACGCCGCCGCCGACGCGGGAATCACGTTCTTCGACACCGCAGACGTGTACCCGCTCGGCGGCCCGGTCGACATGTTCGGCCGGACGGAGGAGGTCGTCGGCGAGTGGTTGCGCGGCAAGCGCGACCGCTACATCATCGCGAGCAAGTGCTACTACCGGACCGGGCCGAACCCGTGGGACACCGGCAACAGCAGGCAGAACATCATGCGCGCGATCGACGCCTCGCTGCGCCGCCTGAAGACCGACCACATCGACCTCTACCAGGTGCATTCGTGGGACCCGCACACGCCGATCGACGAGACGCTCCAGGCGATGGACGATCTCGTGCGCTCCGGCAAGGTCCGCTACGTCGGCTGCTCGAACACCATGGCGTACCAGCTCGCCCGCTCGATCGGGCGCAGCGAGGTGCTCGGCGTGTGCCGGTTCGACAGCGTGCAGCCGCGGTACAACCTGCTGTTCCGGGAGAACGAGCGTGAGCTGTTTCCGCTCTGCACCGAGGAGCAGGTCGCGGTGATCCCGTACAACCCGCTCGCCGGCGGGTTGCTGACCGGCAAGCACCGCGGTGGTCAACCGACCGAGGGCACCCGCTTCACGCTCGGCTGGGCGGCCGACCAGTACCAGAATCGGTACTGGCACGACGCGATGTTCCGGACCGTCGAGCAGTTCCAGCAGGTCGCCGAGGACGCCGGCGTCCCGATGACCACCCTCGCGGTGCGCTGGGTGCTCGCCAACCCGGTGATCACCGCACCGATCATCGGCGCGAGCCGGCCGGACCAGCTCGCCGCATCGGTCGCGGCGCTCGACGAGCCCCTCGACGCCGACCTCCACGAGCGCCTCGACGACCTCACGCGCGAGTACCGCACCGGCGACCACGACCGCTGAGACGGCGCTCCGGTGGCTCGTCGTCAGGGGCGGGAGATCGGACGGGCGAACGCGACGACGTTGTCCTCATAGCTGCGTTGATCGTCGTTGAAGCGCCCGCCGCAGGTGAACAGGACCAACGTCGGGTCACCGGTCTTCGCCCAGACACGCTCTTCCGGCAGTTCGTCCTTGTCGTAGAGTTCGACGGCCGTGACCTCGAAAGTCTGCACCGTTCCGTCCTCGGCAGCGACCTCGACGAGTGCGCCCAGTTCGAGATCGCGCAGGTACCTGAACACCCCGGGCACGCCGTCGTAGTTGACGTGGGCGGCGAGCACCGACGCCCCGCCCTCGCCGGGAACCGGGCTGCCGGTGTACCAACCGACCACGCGAGGGTCGGGAACGTCCAGTTCCCCCTCGTCCTTGACGCCGACGGGGTCGACCGGCGCGTCCTGCACGTCCAGCGAGGGAATCGAGATCGTGAGCGGGCGGGGTGCGGCGATGTGCTCCGCCGGGTCGTACAGCGCACTGTCGATCGGACGCACCAACTCGGCGAGGGGCGATGATGCGACCCCCGATCGATCGGACGCCGTGCGCTCTTCGGTCGCACGTGTTTCACGCTCGGCCGCGCGATCCGCAGTGGGGTCGGGCGAGATGGGGTCGGCCGAGGTGGGGGGCAACTGCGGCGCCGGCGAGCCTGCGTCGGACGCCGGCAGTGTGGTGCCGGCAGGGAGGCCCGGCACCACACTGTCGATCGTCGCTGCGATGAGCGCATCGGTCGCGCTGCGCGATGGCATCGTGGCGCACGCCCCCGTGACGAGCACGATGGCGAGCAACGCGAGGCGGTGGCAGCGCATCCGTGTGCTCATGGTCGGTCAGGCGGTGCGCTGGGCACGCAGGACGGCACCGGTGCCGCCGAGCGCGAGGAGGCCGACGAGCAGGATCGGGAGGTACGGGAATCCGCCCTCGGTGTCGATCGGCGTGTTGCCGGTGTTCACCCGGGTCGGCGCCGTCCCGAGTCCGTCGATCGTCTCGGTGAGCACCGTGAGTGAGCCGTCCGACAGGGCGCCGACGGCGTAGATGATCAGGTTTTGACCGTCAGTGATGGCGAGGTCCGCCGGCCCGATCACGGGGTCGGTCGTGCCGGCCGCCGCGACGCTCGCACTGATCGTCCCGACGGGGAGGTCGACGACGCCCTCCTGGGGGTTCGTGACGCCCGCGAACGCGACGGCTCCGTTTGCGAGCACGTCGACGGCCGGGGCTGCGGCGGTGTGCCGCACGGTGAGTCGGCCTTCGCCGGCTGCGATCGTGCTGACGTCGTTCTCGAAGACGCCGAGCGTCGGCGTCCCGTCGGCGGTGACGTGGGCGATGATCGTGTAGTTGCCGCTACCCGGCAGGGTGACGTCACCCGCATCGATCGCCACGGTGTCCGTGCCGGCCGCCTTGACCTGGACGCCCGTCAGCGTCTCACCGGCAAGCGCCGAGAGATCCTGGGTCTCGCCGAACGAGAAGCCCTCGAAGACGTTCGCACCCCCTGCGGCGACATCGACCTCGACGCCCGGGATTCCGTGGATGAGATGGATTCGCGCCTCGGACTGGGCATCGGTGCCCGAACCGACGGCGATGAGGCTGCCTGCCGCGATGAACGTCGCTGCGAGCGTCTTCTTGATGGACCGCATGGGAGTGCCTTTCAGTAGGGAGTTGTCGTGTGGTCCTACGGATGGACTGCGACGCTTGGATGCATTTACTCGTAATTCTTCGAGATCGGCGCGATCTTGCATCCGGATCGGGCCCTCGGTCCGAAGTGAAGGTGCATGTCTGCTGCGCTGCTGACCCGATCGGACTGGCACACTGTCCCCGACGTCGGCCTTCGCCGCGTCGATGCACCGATGGATGAACCAGACACGATCGACCAGGGCTTTGCGAGCGGCGGCGCCGACGCGCTGCGTCACGCGTACGACGCGCACGGGTCACTCGTGTACTCGCTGTGCCGCAGAGCGGTCGGCGGCGACCTCGCCGCCGACATCACCCAGGAGGTCTTCATCGCCGCGTGGCGGCGGCGCACGTCGTTCGACCCCGATCGCGGCAGTCTTGCGGCATGGCTCACCGGGATCACCCGTCACAAGATCATCGACGTACTCCGCCGCGAGGCCCGGCACCGCAACGACCGCATCGACTCGTCGAGCGTCCTGCTCGACGTGTCCGATCCGGTCGACTGGGTCGGCGCATTGGGCGACCGAATGCTGCTCGCCGATGCCCTCGCCGCGCTCCCCGAGCGATCGCGCACGGTGATGCACCTCGCGTTCGGAGACGGTCTGACGCAACAACAGATCGCAGAATCGACCGGCCTACCGCTCGGTACCGTGAAGAGCGACATGCGCCGGAGCCTCGCACGACTGCGGCGCCACCTCGACCACCCGGATGGTGAGTCCCCATGAACGACTTCGACGACCGGGTCCTCGAACTGATGCGCGGCCTCACCGCGGACGACATCGATCGCGATGTTCCGCCACCGTCGGTGTGGGCGGGGATCGCCGCTGCCGTCGCGGAGGACGCCGACGGTGCCGGGGGCGATGCGCCCCAGCCTGCACCACTCGACCGACCGCGCCCGATCGGGGTCTCGGGGCCCGTCGCCCTCGGCCGCACGGCGCAGCGGCGACGTCAGGTGCTGACCTGGACGCTCGCCGCGGCCGCGGCAAGCGTCGTCGTGGTCGGCGCGGCCCTTGTCGTCGACGGCCGGCGGGCCGGCGCGCCCGACGTGATCGCGGCGGTCGAGGTGACCAGCGACGGTCTCGGCGATGCGCCACCCGGGATCGTCGCACAGGCGGTGATCGAGGACGACGATGGCGTCCGTCGCGTCGCGCTCGACGCCTCGGCGATCGAAGTCGCCGACGGCGAGTTCCTCGAACTCTGGCTGATCAACGACGACATCACCGACATGGTCTCCCTCGGCGTCGTCCGTCGCGGCGAAACGTACGAGATCCCCGGGGACGTCGAACTCGGGGACTTCCCGATCATCGACGTGTCGATCGAACCGGACGACGGAATCCCGACGCACTCCGGGCGGTCGGTACTGCGGGGCCGACTCGAAGCCTGACCGAAGACCTGATCGGCAGCCTCTTCGTCGGCGGCCGACGAACCGAGTGGGCACGACGGGACTCGAACCCGGGACCTCTACCGTGTCATGGTAGCGCTCTAACCAACTGAGCTACGCGCCCGTAGCGGCTGACAAGTTATCACCGCCGCACCCGCTCGCCACCGGACCGGACCCGGCCCGTGTCAGTCGCCGGACGACTCGGGCGGCCCATCGCTCAGTCGCATCGAGATGTCGTTCGCCATCAGGCGCCCGGCGGGCGACAGCACGACGCGCTCGCTGCGCTCCGGATGCGGCTCGACCATTCCCTCGAGCAGTTCGAGCGTCTCCGGGGCGAACGCGGTGCGCTCGATGCCGTCGCGGGTACGCAGGATCAACTGCTGGCCTTCGAGGCGCCGGACCGTGGGTGTCAATGTCTCCGCGGCTGCCTCGACCGGCTCGCCGCGGCCGACGAGGTCGATGTACCGGTCCGGTGTGCGCACGTTCCACCAGCGCCGGCCGTCGGCGTGGGAATGGGCGGCACAACCGAAGCCCCGATAGTTCTGCTGGCGCCAGTAGAGGAAGTTGTGCACCGATTCGTGGCCGGGAATCGCCCAGTTCGACACCTCGTAGTTGGCGCGGCCTGCCCCGGTCAGCATCCGGTCGACGATCTCGTACTTGTCGGCCTGGTCGTCGTCGTCGGGATGCCGGTCGGGCTGCGCAGCGAGCGCCGTGCCGGCTTCGACGGTCAATCCGTATGCCGAGACGTGCGGCGGGTCGAAGGCGAGCGCCGCATCGACCGTCTCCGCCCAGTCGTCGACCGTCTCGCCGGATGCGCCGTAGATCAGGTCGAGATTGAACGTCGGCAGCCCGACGCTGCGGACCGCTTCGACGGCGCGGGCGACGTTGTCACGGTCGTGGGTCCGCCCGAGCGCGGCGAGCACGTGCGCGGACATCGACTGCACCCCGACGCTGACACGGTTCACCCCGGCGTCGACGAACGTGTCCAGCATCGCCGCCGTCACGTCGTCGGGATTGCACTCGACGGTGACCTCCGCGGACACGGCGCGCGGGATCGACCCGATCACCCGGGCCAGCGCGTCCGGTGGCACGAGCGTCGGCGTCCCCCCGCCGACGAAGATCGTGTCGGCCGTCGGCAGACCGGCATCGACGGCCATTGCGATCTCGGTCCGCAGCGCGTCGAGGTACTCGGTGATCAGATGGTGGCGGTCGGTCCACGTCGCGAACGCGCAGTAGTCACATTTCGATGCACAGAAGGGGATGTGGACGTACACGCCGAACATGCGTGCCCCAGTCTGGCGGTGATCGGGGTCAGAGCGGCTTGAAGAGCAGGTCGAGTGCCGCCAGCCGGTCGGCGACCTGGTCGACCGGGACGTCGAGCATCGCGGCGATCGCGCGTGTGTCGTCGCCGCGCACCGTGATCACCCGGCCGTTGAAGTCCTGCCGTTGCACCTGGATCAGGCGCAGGTAGCGGGCGAGCATCTCGAACGGCGACCCGCTGAGCTGCACCAGCTTCGACACGTCGATCGCCAGCTTCTTGTTGATCGGCGAATCGATCGCCGCGGCCTCCGACCCCGTGATCTCACGCGGGAGCAGCTGCTCGATCGGGACGTTGTAGAACTGCGCCAGGCGGTCGAGTCGCGGCACCGAGAGCGCCCGCTCGCCCCGCTCGTACGCACCGAGGACCGACGCCTTGAACTCCTGGCTCGACTGTGCTTCCACTTCCTGGAGCGACAACCGCTTCTGCTTCCGAATGACCCGCAGGCGTTCGCCGACTTGTTGGCTGTACGCCGACGGCGCATCTCCGTCGAATGTGACCATGATGATTCCGCCTCGGAATTCCCATCGGTTGCCGCCACCCTCTAGCAGCACGATTGTTAGGGCATGCCCAACCTAATGCATCTCAGAGTGCGAACCAAGCATTCCGTGACGGGCGGCTACGCACAGTGTGATTACCACTAAACCGGCGGTCTCCACACGCAGGACGTTTGGCCCGAGGCCGACTCGATCACGTGCCGATCGCAGTTCGTGATCGCTCCACCCGCCCTCCGGGCCGACCGCGACGAGGGCGTCGGTCGGGCGAATTTCGCGCCCGCCCGGTTCGACGACCGTGGCGTCCGGGAGCACCTCGGCCGCCGGAACCGGCGCAGCGAGTTCGACGCGCCACACGCGGCGGCTCTGCCGTGCGGCTTCGTCGGCGACGCGCTGCAGGCGCGCCAACTGGCGGTCGACGCGGTCTCGCTTCCACCGCACGACGGAGCGTTCCGCGTGCACCAGGGCGATCCGGTCGACGCCGATCTCGGTCGCTTTCTGGACCAGCCAGTCGAGCCGGTCGCCCTTGGGGATCGCCGTTGCCAGCGTCAGCGGCTCGTGGCGGCGCGGTTCGAACACGGCCTCGCCGCTCGTTTCGAGGCGCACCCCGGCGCCGGTACCGACGACGGTCGTCGGCTGCCAACTCCCTCGACCATCGCTGATCGAGACGACCTCGCCGTCACGCAGTCGCAGCACGCGCGTGAGGTGATGCTCGGCGTCGGGCGGCAGGTCGACCGCACCGCCCGTACCGACGTCGTCGACGAAGACGTGTGCGGCAGCGTCCCGGCGAGTGGTCACGAGAACGCGGACTTGATGCGGGAGAACAGGCCTTCCTTGCCGTTGCCCACCGCCTCGCCGCGCCCCGCCGCGTAGGCGGTCAGCAGATCGACCTCGTCGTCGGTCAGTTTCGTCGGCACGTCGACCCGCACGCGGGCGATCAGGTCCCCGCGGCCGCGACCCTGCAGGTGCGGCACGCCGCGGCCGCGTAGGACGAACTCGCGTCCCGGTTGCGTGCCGGGGGCGACGACGAGATCCTCCTCACCGTCGAGCGTCTCGAGTTTCAGCGACGTGCCGAGCGCGGCCTGCGCGATCGAGACACCGACGTCGGTGACGAGATCGTTGCCCTCCCGGACGTAGCGGTCGTGGGGAGCGACGCGGAGATGGACGTAGAGGTCGCCGTTGCGGCCGCCGCGGGGCCCGGCCGCACCACGCCCGGTGAGCCGCAGCGTCGACCCGGTGTCGACGCCCGCGGGCACGTCGACCTGGTAGCTCTTGTCGACCGTGACGCGACCCTGCCCGCGGCACTCCTTGCACGGTGTCGCGACGACCTCGCCCATGCCGCCACAGCGCCCGCACGGGCTCGCGGTGACCATCTGGCCGAGCAGGCTCTGGCGAACCCGCTGGATCTGGCCGGACCCGCCGCAATCACCGCAGGAGACCGGCTTCGTGCCCTCGCCTGCACCGGTACCGTCGCACTCCTCGCAGCGGACGGGCAGCTTCAGTTCGACGGTGACCTGGTCACCGAACACCGCCTGCTCGAGCGTGAGATCGGCGACGACTTCGAGGTCCTGCCCGCGCGGCGGCCCGCTGGGACCACGCGTCCGTCCTCCACCGCCGGCACCGAACGGGTTGCCGCCCCCGCCACCGAAGAACGCGTCGAAGATGTCGCCGAGGCCGCCGCCGAACAGATCCTCGGCCGACTGACCGCCACCGGCGCCGCCGGCGCCACCGACGCCCGCCTCGCCGAACCGGTCGTATCGCTTCCGGAGGTCGTCGTCGGAGAGCACCTGATACGCGCGGGCGACCTCCTTGAACTTCGCCTCGGCTGCGGCGTCGTCGGGGTTCGCGTCGGGGTGCAGTTCCCGCGCCCGCTGCCGGTAGGCCCGCTTGATCTCGTCGGCGGTCGCGCCTCGCGAGACGCCGAGCAGTTCGTAGAAGTCAGCCATGACGGCCTCCAGGATGCCGGAAAAACATCCGGTTCAGCCCTCTTCGATGCGGTGACCGAGCTGCTCGCTGACCACGTCGACGGTG
This sequence comes from Ilumatobacteraceae bacterium, assembly GCA_024644465.1. Taxonomy (GTDB): domain Bacteria; phylum Actinomycetota; class Acidimicrobiia; order Acidimicrobiales; family Ilumatobacteraceae; genus Ilumatobacter_A. Next base: position 71,618 of record JAHEKY010000001.1, read on the forward strand.
GCGAGCGCCTGGGGGTAGTTCATCCTCGTCGGCCCGAGGACACCGACGCTGCCGACGTGCTCGCCCTCGACGACGACCGGTGCCACGACGATCGAACAGGCCGACAACGGCTCGACACCGTGTTCGAGGCCGATCGCCACGGACATGCCTCGGCCGACGATGTCGCTGACCAGGGTGACGACGACGAACTGCTGCTCGAGCGTGTGGAGCACCGAGCGCACGATGTCGACCGCGTCGAAGGCGTCGGCGACCGCCGAGACGCCACCGGTGTAGACGTGGTCCGACGAACCCATGTCGCCGAGCTCGCGCAGCGACGCCGAGCAGAGCCGGTCGACCGCCACGTCGCCCGTCGGACTCGCCGTCGGGACGGCACCGAGCACCGTGCCGTTGAGGGCGCTCGACAGATGAGCGCTCGCGGCGGAGAGCTTGAGGTCGTCGTCTCCCTCGACGAGGTCGATGCCGACGTTCTCCACCGAGCCGTTCGCGAAGACGACGACGACGGTCGCCGCGCTCGGCGAGAGCGAGACGATCTGCACGCTGCGGATCGGGATCGCTTCCGCCTTCGGGCCGACGACGAGCGATGCCTGGTTCGTCAGATCGGCGAGCAGGTTCGACGTCTGGTGCAGCAGCTCCTCGAGCCGGCCGTGCGCAGCGGAGAAGAACTCGCCGACCTGCTTGGCGGTCGCCAAGTCGACAGTGCGCGGGGCGGCCAGGTTGTCGACGAAGTACCGGTACCCCTTGTCGGTCGGGATCCGGCCGGCCGACGTGTGCGGCTGCACGAGGTAGCCCTCGCTCTCGAGCTGGGACATCTCGTTGCGGACGGTCGCGGAGGACACGTTGATCGACGGCGCGCCGGCGACGTGGGTCGACCCCACCGGCTGTGCCGTCGCGATGTATTCCTGTACCACCGCGCTGAGAATCGCTGTCTTGCGCTCGTCCAACATCGGAAGATCAGCCTACTGACCGCCGATCCCACTGGTGAGACCGCGCGCCGGTCAGCCCGATGCTTTGAGCGTCGCGAGGCGACGCAGTGCTTCCTCGCGCTCGGCGCGGTGGTCGAGCATCGGCTCGCCGCGGTCCGGCGCCCATCGATCGACGTACTCCCCCGTCGGGTCGTAGCGTTCCTGCTGCGTCGTCGGGTTGAAGACGCGGAAGTACGGCGCGGCGTCGGTTCCTGTCCCAGCTGCCCACTGCCACCCGTGGTTGTTGGACGCGAGGTCGCCGTCGATCAGATGCTGCAGGAACCAGCGCGCGCCCCACTGCCAGGGCAGATGGAGGTCCTTCACCAGGAAGCTCGCGACGATCATCCGGACCCGGTTGTGCATCCAACCCGTCGCCAGGAGTTGGCGCATGCCGGCGTCGACGATGCCGAACCCGGTCGTGCCCTCCGCCCATCGGTCGAACCGCGCCTTCGCGGCGGCGTCGGTGTCGACCGGCATCGCATCGAACTTCGTGTCGAGGTTCCACCACGCGCTGCGCGGGTGCTCGCGCAGGACGTCGGCGTAGAAGTCGCGCCAGGCGAGCTCGCTCGCGAAGACGACCGCGCCGTCGTCCTTCGAGCCGGACAGGTCGAGGTCGGCGAGCAGCGTTCGCGGGTGGAGCGCGCCCCACTTGAGGTCTGCGGACAGCCTGCTCGTGCCGGCGAGCGCCGGGAGGTCGCGCAGGTCGTGGTAGGCCTCCACCCCGGACCGCAACGTCCCGTCCGCTGCTCCAGCGGCGTCGAGGAACTCGGTCCAGCGTCGATGCCCTGCCTCTTCGCCCACTGGAGGCGTCTCGAAGTCGGGCCGTTCGAAAATCGGCTCGGCGAGGTCGTCGAGGCTCGCAGCCGGCACCCAGCGGGCGTCGTCGCCCGGCTCGGGGTGCGGCGCATCGATGCCGGTCTGGCGCCAGACCTTCGAGAACGGTGTGAAGACGCGGTAGGGCGTGCCGTCACCCTTGCGCACCCCGCCGGGCGCGACGGCGTACGGCGACGCGACGCCGATGAGGTGCCGGCCCCCGTCGCGCAGGGCGGCGCTGACCTCCTCGTCGCGGGCCCGGCCGTACGGCGCGAAGTCCTTGCTGACGTACACCTCGTCGGCTCCCAGATCGGCGGCGAGCCGCGGGACGATCTCGGTCGGGTCGCCGCGACGGATCAGCAGGCGACTCTCGCTGCGGTCGCGGATCGATCGATCGAGCGCGGCCAGCGAGTCGTGGAGGTAGGCACGTCGCGGCGCACCGGCCGCGGCGAACGCCGGATCGACGACGAACAGCGGGACGACCTCGCGGCCGTCGGCCGTCGCGGCGAGCAGCGCGGGGAGGTCGGCGAGGCGCAGATCGCGCCGGAACCACATGATCGATCGGGACGGCTTCGTCATGGCCCACCATTGTCGCCGCCGATGCAGCGGCGCCACCAGTCGTTCACGAACACGCCGTGGGGATCGAACCGTCGCGCCAGCTCGACGAAGTCGTCGAGGCACTCGTAGGCGTCGGACGCGCTGAACGAGTCCGCGTGGAAGACCTTGCCCCAGTGCGGCCGCGGTGCGAACGGCCCGAGCGCTTCCTCGACGACGCGGACCGCCCGGTCGACCAGGTCGGCGTCGTTGACCCACGTGAAGTGGAATGCCGCCGAATCCCGGCGGTACTGCGGGCTCAGCCACAGCTCGTCGGCGGCGACCGCGCGGATCTCACTCGTCAGCAGCGCATCGGCGAGATCCCCCGCAACGCCTCGCAGTGCGTCCAACGCGGCCGGCCCGTCTGCGAGCGCGACGAAGAACTCGGACTGCTGCTCGTCCCCGACGCTCGGCGTCGACCCGATGCGGAAGTGCGGGAGACGGTCCGCCCACGAGCCGGGCACGCCGAGCTGCCGCGTGCACTGGTCGGCGGCTGCCCCGCGGATCGGATGGTGCGCAGTGGTGGCTGCGATCGCCTCGTGGAAGATCTGCCCGGGCCGGAGCGAGCGATCCCGGCCGTCGACGCGGCGCTTGATCCAGACTCGGGCGCCGTCACGGTCGTACGAGGTGAACACGCTGACTGAGTACGCCGCCCCGAGGATCGCCTCGAACGCGCTCGCGAGGACGTCGTGCGACAGGTGCTCGAACACGTGTTGTTCGATGTCGTAGTCGAAGACGACGTCGAGGCTGACCCGGGTGACGATGCCGAGCGCCCCGAGCGACACGACCATCCCCTCGAAATCGATCGACGAGCGGTCGACGTGGACGATCTCGCCCGCGGTCGTGACGAACTCGAGGCCCGCCACCGCCGTTGCGAGGCTGCCGTTGGCCACGCCCCCGCCGTGCGTGCCGGTCGCGATGGCGCCGGCGACGGAGATGTGCGGCAGCGACGCCATGTTGCGCAGTGCGAGCCCGTGCGGTTCGAGCAGCCGGGCGACGTCACCGTACGTGGCCTGACCGCCGACGGTGACCGTGCCCGCGTCCTCGTCGAGGGTCATCTCCGTGTCGAACTCGTCGAGCGACACCAACTCGGCCGAGTCCGCGATGTCCGTGAACGAGTGCCGGCTGCCGATGGCCCGCAGGCTCGTCGCCTCGCGGGCGATCGCGGCGACGTCGTCGATCGTGTGCGGCCGGTGGATGCGGGCGGCCCGAAAGCGATGGCTGCCGCCCCAGTTCCACTCCCCTGGCTCGCGTTCGCTCATCCGGCGGCCGGCCGTTCGACGAGCCGGCGCCCACCGGCGAACCAGAACACGTACACCCCGGCCACGCACAACAGCCCGATGACGCTGCCGTAGCCGAGGGCCCACTCCACGCTGACCGTGTCGGCGATCAACCCGGTGATCGGCCCGCCGATCGGCGTCGACCCGAGGAACGCGACGGCCTGCAGCGCCATCAATCGGCCGCGCATGTCCGGCGGGCTCTCCTGCTGGGCGATCGCGTTCGCGGACGTGATGAACGCGGCGGCGCCCGTGCCCAGCGGAATCGCCCACAGGAACGCGACCCAGATGTTCGGCGACCAGGCGATGCCGAACCCCGCCACCGAGAGCAGGACGAGGTTGCCGACGTACCAGCGGAACGTGACGTGGCGCAGTCGCGCGGTGAGCAGCGCGCCCGTCAACGAGCCGACCGACATCACGCCCAGCACGTACCCGAATGCGTCGTCGCCGCCCCACGACTTCTCCGCGAGCTCCGGGAAGACGACCGACTGGTTGTAGGCGAACGTGCTGACGATCACCAGCGACACGAACAGCACGGCCATGTCGCGCCGGCCGGCCACGAACCGCAGCGCGTCCCGCACGGGCTGCCCGCCGCGTGGGCGGGGCGGCATCGGGTACATCTCCTCCGGCCGGATCGCCAGCAGGGAGACGATGATCGCGGCGAACGACACGCCGTTGAGCAGGAAGCACCAACCGGTACCGAACGCGGCGACCATGATCGCGCCGAGGGCCGGACCGAAGATTCGCGACGACGTCATGACGGCGGTGTTGAGCGACGTCGCGTTCGTGATCTCCGCCGGCTCGACCAGTTCGGTCACGAGGCTGCGGCGCGCCGGGTTGTCGAACGCGTTCGCCACGCCGAGCACCAGCGACATCACGTACACGAGCGGCAGGTTGATCAGCCCGCTGAGGTCGAGCACCCCGAGCGTGATCGCCTGGGCCGCCATCAGCGACTGCGTGACGATCGCCATCGTGCGCTTGTCCCGTGCATCGGCCACTGCCCCGGCCCACGCCCCGAGCAGCAGCATCGGGAGGAACTGGCAGGCCACGGTGTAGCCGACCGCGGACGACGTGCCGGTCAGGCGGTAGACGAGCAGCGACATCACCGTGAGCTGCATCCACGTCCCGATGTTCGAGACGAGCAGGCCGGTGAAGAACAGCCGGGCGTTGCGGTAACGCAGGGACCGGAACGTGGTGGATCCGATCCGCTGTCGCGGCGCCTGCAGATCGGTGCCGGCCGGTTCGGGCACGCGGCCGACGCCGGCCGGATCCGGCCGGGGATCGGTCTGCGTCATCGGCCGGATCGGTTCACTCGTCGAGCTTGAGGGCGTTGATGAACACGTCGCCGGGCACCTCGACCCGGCCGATCGACTTCATCTTCTTCTTGCCCTCCTTCTGCTTCTCCAGCAGCTTGCGCTTGCGGGTGATGTCGCCGCCGTAGCACTTCGCCGTGACGTCCTTGCGCCGCGCCTTGACCGTCTCGCGCGAGATGATCTTGCCGCCGATCGCGGACTGGATCGGCACGTCGAACATCTGCCGCGGGATCAGCTCCTTCAGCTTCTCGCACATCCGGCTGCCGTACTGGTACGCCTTGTCGCGGTGGACGATCGTGGAGAAGGCGTCGGCAGGGATGCCGTTCAGCAGCAGGTCGACCTTCACGAGGTTGCTCTTGCGGTACCCCGCGAGTTCGTAGTCGAGGCTGGCGTAGCCCTTCGTGCGCGACTTCATCTGGTCGAAGAAGTCGACGACGACTTCGGCGAGCGGGACCTCGTAGATCAGCTCGACGCGTTCGGGCGACAGGTACTCCATCTTCTTCATCTCGCCGCGGCGGCTCTGGCAGAGCTCCATCAGCGGGCCGGTGTAGTCGGTCGGTGTGATGATCGACAGCTTGAAGTACGGCTCCTCGACGAAGTCGATCTTCTGCGCTTCCGGCAGTTCGGCCGGGTTGTCGACCTTGATCTGGGTGCCGTCGGTCTTCGTGACGAGGTACTCGACGCTGGGCGACGTTGCGATCAGGGCGAGGTCGAACTCGCGCTCGAGGCGCTCCTTGACGATCTCCATGTGCAGCAGGCCGAGGAAGCCGCAGCGGAACCCGAAGCCGAGCGCCCCGGACGATTCGGGCGTGTAGGTGATCGAGGCGTCGTTCAGTTGGAGCTTGGCGAGCGCGTCGCGCAGGTTCTCGAAGTCGTCGCCGTCGATCGGGAACAGCCCGGAGAAGACCATCGGCTTCGGCTCCCGGTAACCGGGAAGCGCGTCGACCGCACCACCCGTGGCGGTGGTGATCGTCTCACCGGACTTGGCGTCACCGACGCCCTTGATGCCTGCGATGAGATAGCCGACCTCGCCGGGGCCGAGTTCCTTCACCGGCGTCGGCTCGGGGAGGCGGGTGCCGATCTCGATCGCCTCGTGGGTCGACCCGGCTTGCATGAACTGCAGCTTGGCGTGGGCCTGCATCTTGCCGTTCATGATCCGGATGCTCGACACGACGCCCCGGTACTGGTCGAACTGGGAGTCGAAGATCAGCGCCTGCAAGGCGGCGTCGGGGTCGCCAACCGGCGACGGGATCCGCTCGATGATCGCGTCGAGCAGGCCGTCGACGCCCTCGCCGGTCTTGGCGGACATCCGCAGGATCTCGTCGCGCGGGATGCCGAGGACGGTCTCGATCTCGCCCGCGTACCGCTCGGGGTCCGCCGCCGGGAGGTCGATCTTGTTCAGCACCGCAACGATCTCGAGGTCGTGTTCGAGGGCGAGGTAGCAGTTGGCCAGCGTCTGGGCTTCGATGCCCTGCGCCGCGTCGACGACGAGCACGACCCCCTCGCACGCCGCCAGGCTGCGGCTGACCTCGTAGCCGAAGTCGACGTGGCCCGGCGTGTCGATCAGGTGGAAGACGTGGTCCTTCCAGTCGACGCGGACGTTCTGCGCCTTGATCGTGATGCCCCGCTCGCGCTCGAGGTCCATCGTGTCGAGGTACTGGGCCTTCATGTCCCGGGTCTGCACCGCCCCGGTGATCTCGAGGATGCGATCGGACAGCGTCGACTTGCCGTGGTCGATGTGGGCGATGATCGAGAAATTGCGGATCCGGTCGAGCTCCATGACCCGCCCAACGCTACCGGCGCCGCGTTCACGGGTGGTGGGGGTGAGTGTGGTGGTCGTTTGCCGAGGCCGCCGCTAGAGTTTCACGGCTGTTCCCAGCCCCTTCGGCTGGCGAGAATCGACGAAAGAAGCACCAGGCAACATGGCCAACATCAAGAGCCAGAAGAAGCGCATCCTCACCAACGCCAAGGCGCACGAGCGCAACAAGGCGGTCCGCGCCGAGGTCAAGACCCGCGTCAAGGCCGCCACGGCGGCGGCCGGCACCGAGCAGGAGACCGAGGCGCTGCGGCTCGCGGTCAAGCGCATCGACAAGGCCGCCCAGAAGGGCGTCATGCACAAGAACGCTGCGGCCCGCAAGAAGAGCCGCCTGATGAAGCAGGTCAACGCGACCGACTGATCGAACCGATCCTGATGCGAGCGCCGCCGTCGTGCGGCGCTCTCGTCGTTTTCGAGCCCGGTCGGCGTCGCCGTCGTGTTACAGATGACGAGTGCGTCAGCGCAGCTTGGACAGGCGGGCGACGAGTACTTCCATCACGAGGTCGGCATCGAGGTCACGGGCACCGCGCAGGTCGAGGTCGGCCTGGGCGAGCAGGTCGATCGCCCGCTTGACATTGGCGCCACCGAGCCGACGGTAGTTCTGGAGCGCCTTCTTGGCCGGGTAGGGCGACTTGATGCCCGTCGCCGCCATCGCGTCCTGTTCGGACGCCACACCGGCACCGTCGAGCTTGGCGAGGTTGCCGTAGTGCGTGTGCAGGATCGACATGATCTGCAGCGGGTGGCGACCACCGGCATGCACCATCCGGCCGAGCAGGTCGAGCGCCTTGGTCGTGTTGCCGCTGTCGATCGCGTCGGTGAAGTCCCACGGCGGGACGCCGCCGGCGTCGCCGAGGAACGGCTCGATGTCGGCGAAGCTCAGCTTGCGGTCGACGCCGAACGTGCTGCGCAGTGTCGAGATGATGCCGTCGAGACGGCCGGCGTCCTCGCCGAGGAACTGGCCGAGTTGGGCGACCGCTCCCGCGTCGAGCCGCAGCCCGGTCGCGGTGATGTGGTCGCTCAGCCAGCTCTGCCGGTCCTTCGCCCGTGTCGGCGGTGTCGTGTTCGTGATCGTTCCGGCCGCCTTCACCGCATCGGTCAGCTTCTTCGCGATGCGCCCCTCGCCGCCGACGAGCACGACGTCCGACGAGTCGAGTGGGTTGTCGAGGTACGCCAGCAACGGCGTCAGGTCCTCGGTGACGAACCTGCCGATGCCGCGGGCGACGATCACGCGACGGTCCGTGAGGAACGGCGGCGTCTGCGCAGCGTCGACCACATGGCGCACCTCGTACTCGTCGCCTTCGAACTCGTCGACCATCATCGAACGGTCGCCGTCGCCGACGAGGTCGCTCACGAGATCGTGGACCGCGGTCCGCAGGATCGATTCGTCGTCACCGGTCAGAAGATGTGTCACCATGCCGGGTCTGATTCTTATCGCGTCCGCCCGGCGCCGCGACAATGACGGCCGCGACGGCCGCCAGGGTCGCCCAGCCGACCCATGACCACGGCGGGGCGGGTTCGAGACGCTCGCCGAGCAGCGCCACGGTGTCGACCCATCGCGTGCCGAACCGCGCCGGGAGCATCAGCGGGTCCGCGAGGGCGGGAACCCACCCCGCGAGCAACCCGGCCGGCATCCCGTAGAGCATCACCGCGCCGGCGACCGGCACGGCCAGCAGGTTGGCGGGGATGCTGACGAGCGGGAGACGCCCGAACACGAGCACCGCCGGAACGACGACGCCAACCTGGGCTCCGAGCGTGATGCCGAGCGGCAGCGCGACGAACCCGAGCCGAGCGAACCGACGCGCCAGCCACGGCCCGACCGTGCTGACGCCGAGCGTCGCTCCGACCGACAACCAGAACCCGATCGACCAGACGATCAGCGGGTCGACGAGCACGAGCCCGGTCACCGCCACGGCCAGGATCCGCAACGGGGCGCGTTCCCGGCCGGTCGCATAGGCGACAGCGGACAGTGACGCCATTGCGCCCGCGCGCATGATCGACGGCTCGAAGCGCGTCAGTGCGACGAACCACAGGATCAGCCCGACCGTGACGACGAGCCGCGGCCACGGTCGCAGCCGACGCAGTAGCGGCCCGCACGCGGCGAGCACGAAGCTGACGTTCTGGCCGGACACCGCCGTCAGATGCGACAGACCGCTCGCCCGGAACCGGTTGATCATCTCGCGTGGCTGGTCGCGGTCGTCGCCGACGACGAGGCCGCGGAAGAGCGCTCCGTCGTCGGCCGGCAACGTGGCCGCCGCGCGCTCGATCGCACCGCGGACCCGGTTCGAGGCGCGCGCCACCGCATCACCTGCGTTCTCGTCGCTCGCCCAGTCGAGCTCGAACTCCCCCACGACGTGCTGCCATGCGACCCGGCGGGCACGATCGGCGTCGAGCGGGGCGCGGCTGCCGCTCACCGCGATCCACTCGCCGCCACGCCACGTCCGCACCCGCAGCTGCTGGGCGCGCCCGCGCGACCACACCTCGTACCGCTCCCCGTCGACGTCGAGAATCACACGGGTACTCGCCACATACGGCTGCGGGTCGTCGACGACGCGCGCCCACCCCTCGAACGGGCCCAGCTCGTCCGGCGCGAGCCCGGCCCAGGCCCGCTCGGATCGCACCGCCCCCGCCAGGCACACCAGCATCAGCAGTGCGCACACGAACGCCGAGCGCCGGCGAGCCCACGTGCCGATGGCCGCAGCGGCGCCGATGGCGAACGCGATGTCGACACTGGCCGCCCAAATCGACACCGTGGCGAGCACCGCAAGGATCACGACGACCTGGTCGTCCACGGTGTTTGCGCGTTGACCACCAACACCGATCGCGCTGCCGTACGATGGCGGCAACGTGACGTCGTATTCTCCAGCCCCCCCGGGCATCACCCAACACCACCAGCAGGCGGGCTCACCGCTCGTCGACGGCCCGCGGTGGTACCGCACGCGCATCCGCGGCTGGGGTCCTGTGCTGGGTGTGCTGCTCCCCGCCGTGATCGGCGCGTTCGCCTACGCGTCGCTGCGCCTGTCGGACGCCGCATGGAGCGGCGCCGCCGGCCTGATCGGTGGCGTCTTGGCCGCACCCGGGCTGCTCGCTGCAGGGGCACCGTTCGGCGATCGGGGGCTGTATCCGGTCTCGATCGCAGCATCCGGCGTGATGTGGATGGCGGTCGGGCTGCTCGCCTCTCGGCGGGCGACGCGCAATCCGCTCGCGACGTGGGCCGACTACTGGCGCCACTACCTCTGGATGGCCGGAGGGATCTGGGTCGGCGCCGGAGTCGCGCTCGCCATCGCGACGGTCGTCGTCGGTGACCCGCTGTTCTGACGCAGCTCACGTCGTCACGAGATCTCGGAACGACGCCAGCTTCGCCGGCCCGATCCCCGGAACCCGCTCGAGGTCGTCGACGGTCAGGAACGGACCATTGCGCTCGCGTTCCGCGACGATCGCGGCGGATGTCGCGGGCCCGACGCCGGGCAGCGTTTCGAGATCGGTCGCCGACGCACGGTTGACGTCGATCGGCCCGGCTGGCGCGTTCGGTGACCCGATCGCCGGTGGCCCGGCGATCTCCTCGCCGACGACCGGGACGTAGACGCGCGACCCGTCCGTCACGGCCGCGGCCAGGTTCAGGGCGTCCGCATCGGCGTCGGCGCCGGCGCCGCCCGCCGCCTCGATCGCGTCGAGCACGCGGTCGCCGCTGTCGAGCCGGTAGACGCCGGGCGCGATCACCGCCCCTGCGACGTGAACGGTGATCGCGCCGTCGGGCCGGGCCGTGGGCGTCGCCGGCGGGGCGATCGTCGGTACGGCGACCGTGGGGACCGCGGTCGCACGCGGCAGCGCTGCCTCGCTCGGCGGCGGAGGTGTCCGGACGAGCCAGTACGCCCCGGCACACACGATCGCGACCGCACCGGCCGAGACGACGAGGCGCGCCACGCCGAACCAGTCGAGCCACGCCACCGCCCGCTCGACGAGGCGCGTCGGCGGTGCAGGACGAACCGGTGGTGAGGTGGTGTCCGAGCGTTCCCGGATCTCCATGATCGACCTCCTTCGATGTCGCGCCACGGGCGCGAGGGAGACATCAGGAGGAAGTCGGTACGGTCACGCTACCGCCGCCACGGGAACGCGTGAACGTTCAACCGGACGAGCAGGCGCGCCAGAATGCCCGATAGCTGGGGTACTCGATCGCCTCGACGACCCAGCCGGAATCGACGAGCTCGGCGTGCAGCCTGGGCAGGTTGCGCCACGGCACGCCCATGTCGACGTGGTGCGCGAGATGCCAACCGGTGTGGTACGGCACCATCCAGAAGCGCGCCAACGGTGACTGGTGAACCACGTGGGTCGTCTCGCGCCGGTCGCGTGAGCGCACCATGCCGCCGTGTTCGGCGATCGCCCGGAGCCGATTCAACACTCGCCAGATCGTCGACCACGACACGAACCAGACGACGTAGGCGAGCGGCCGCATGAAGACGATCGACGTGGCGAGGAGCACGACGTGCACGGCGAGGATGTAGCGCGCTTCGGCCTGACCGCGCCGCAGCGAGCGGAGCAGCCCCCGGAAGATCTTCACCGCGCTGACGCCGGTTGCGTCGCGACGCAACTTGCGGTGCCAGGAGTCGCGCGGGATCGGGTAGCCGGCATACAGCGCGGCGTCCGGTTCCTCGGGACCCATTTCGTCACGGTGGTGGGCGAAGTGCGCACGCCGGTACGCGAGCATCGGCGAGAACGTCGGGTAGGACAGCAGCCAGCGGCCAACGGCGTCGTTCGCGGCCCGATTCGTGAACAGCAGCCGGTGCGCCGCCTCGTGGCCGAGAATGTTGAGGCAGACATGGCCCCGGCCCATCAAGACGAAGGCGAGCAGGTACGACCACCAGGTGTGCAGCCACGCGGCTGCGACGACGACGCCGAACGTCTGCAGGAGGCATCCGATGACGGTCAGGGCGCTGCGGGCGTCGGAGAAACGGCGCAGTTCGTCGCGCAGCGCCCGAGTCGGCTTCCCGCGATCGTTCAACCGGTCGGTCGGCAGCACGTCGGGCAGCGCCGCAGGCGGCGGCACCATCGTGGCGACCGTCCCGACGTTCGTACCCGACTCGGTCATCGCAGTCGCAGTCCCCTCTGGCCGCACCCGCTCAGTAGAGCCGGGCGGTCAACTTCCTTCGGTAGTCGGCTGTGCGCGGGTCGTCGGCGCCCATCAGCTCCAAGATGTCGATGAACTTCTGGCGTGCATCGTCGTCGGTCTTCACATCGTCGAGCAACGCCGTGAGTTGCTCGTCGTAGTCGTCACTCGGGGCGTGGCCGACCCGGGCGGACGCCGCGACCTTGCGGGTGCGATCGGACTCCGGAATCCGGGCGAGCAGCTGCAGTGCCTCGTCGGTGTCACCGGCCGCGACGAGCAACTCGCCGAGCGCGACGATCGCGTCCTCGTTGCCCGGCTCCATCTCCAGCGCCGTGCGCAGACTGTCCTCGTCGCCCGCGGTGATCAGCTCCGACACGGCGACATCAGACGCGCTCGGCAGCAGCGACTCGACGAACTCCTTGACGACGTGCTCCGGATACGACCCGGTGAAGCCGTTGACGATCGCGCCGTCCTTCATCGCGTAGACCGCAGGGATCGATTGCACCTGGAACGCCTGGCTGAGTGCCGGGTTCTCGTCGACGTTGACCTTCACGAGGACGACCGCGCCGTCGGTCGCGTCGACGACGCGCTCGATGATCGGGCCGAGCGTCTTGCACGGGCCGCACCACGGCGCCCACAGGTCGACGACGACCGGCACCGACTTGGACTTCTCGATCACGTCGGTCTCGAAGGTTGCATCGGTGACATCGATTGCCGTCATGACTCCAGGCTACCGAACGACCCCGTGATCGCCAGTTGCAGCCGGCCGCCACCGGACACGCGAGGCCGTGACTTCCGTCGCCGGTCGCTACCCTCGGCGGTGATGAACGACGAGGTGGGTGCCGAGCGCCCCGACGGCGAGGTGAGCGCCGAGCCGACGACCGACTACGCGTGGCTGACGCAGGAGTCGATGCTGCACGAGCCGGTGCTGATCGTGATGCTGACCGGGTGGATCGACGCCGCCGGCGCCGCAGCCGACGCTGCGTCGGCGGTCGGAGACGAGTGCGGCATCGTCCCGCTGATCCGCTTCGACGACGACACGTTCATCGACTACCGGGCGCGACGACCCACGATGGAGCTGCGCGACGGCGTCAACAGCAACCTCGTGTGGAACCACATCGAGCTCGGCGCCGGGCGCTCCCCCGCAGGGCGCGACGTGCTGTTGCTGACCGGCCCGGAGCCCGACATGCGCTGGCGACGGTTCGCGACCTGCGTCGGCGACCTCGCCGTCGAACTCGGCGTCACGCAGATGATCGGCTTCGGCGCATATCCGTTCGCAGCGCCCCACACCCGCGAGCCGCGGCTGTCCTGTTCCTCACCGTCGACCGACGTGCTCGGCAGCGTGACGTTCGCACGGAGCTCGGTCGACGTCCCCGCCGGCATGGCGGCTGCGTTGGAACACACGCTGCACGCCCGCAAGATCCCGGCGCTCGGGATCTGGGCACAGGTCCCGCACTACGTGTCTGCGATGTCGTACCCGGCCTCTTCGGTCGCACTGCTCGAGGGCCTCGAAGAGGCCACGGGCATCGTCGTCGACGGCACCGACCTCCGCAACGAAGTCGAGATCCAACGCGAACGCATCGACCGGATGGTCGCGGACAACACCGAGCACGACGCGATGATCAAGCAGCTCGAGGCGCTCCACGACGCCGCACTCGAAGACGACGCCGACGCAGCACGAGCGGCCGCGGAGATGCGCCTCAAGTCCGGCGACGAGATCGCCGAGGAGATCCAGGAGTTCCTCCGGGACCAGGACTGACCCCGCCGGGTCGTCGTGACGGACACGACTACGACTCGGGCGGCGCGCGATGAGTACGGTCGCCGGCATGAAGATCGACGGCACCATCGGGACGGACCTGGGCACGGTCGCGCCGGACGCGCTCGACGCGGAAGCGGCCGGATACTCGGGGGCATGGACGGCCGAGACGTCCCACGACCCGTTCCTCCCGCTCGTCCTCGCAGCCGAGCACACGACGCAACTCGAGATCGGCACGTCGATCGCGGTCGCGTTCGCGCGCAATCCGATGACGCTCGCCCACACCGCCTGGGACCTCCAGGCGTACTCCGGCGGGCGGTTCGTCCTCGGTCTCGGCAGCCAGATCAAGCCCCACATCACGAAGCGGTTCTCGATGGAGTGGAGCAGGCCGGCGGCGCGGATGCGCGAGATGATCCTGGCGATCCGCGCGATCTGGGACACCTGGCTGACCGGCGAGAAACTCGCGTTCCGCGGCGAGTTCTACACGCACACGCTGATGACGCCGTTCTTCACGCCGCCCGCCCGCGACCTCGACGGGTTCGGGCCGCCGAAGATCTTCCTCGCCGGCGTCGGTGAGCTGATGACCGAGACCGCCGGGGAGGTGTGCGACGGCTTCATCTGCCACGGCTTCACCACCGAAAAGTACCTGCGTGAGGTGACGGTCCCCGCGCTCGAGCGGGGCCGCGCGAAGGCCGGCAAGACGATGGAGGATTTCGAGATCGTCGGCCCGTCGTTCGTCGTGACCGGCACGACCGACGACGACGTCGCGAAAGCGGCGACGGCGACCCGGCAGCAGATCGCGTTCTACGGGTCGACACCGTCGTACCGCAACGTCCTCGACATCCACGGATGGGGTGGACTGCAGGACGAACTCAACGGATTGTCGAAGCAGGGCGAATGGGAGCGGATGGGGACGCTGATCGACGACGAGATCCTCAACACGTTCGCCGTCGTCGGGGCACCCGAGGAGATCGCGCCGGAGTTGTCGAAACGATACGGCGACGTCATCCAGCGGCTCAGCTTCTACGCCCCGTACGCCAGCGATCCCGAGCGGTGGGGACCGGTGATGGATGCGCTGAAGGCGGTCTGACCGCACCGCCGATCAGACGGCGATCATCCCCGTCACCCGGAGCGTCGCCTCGCCGCCGACCCAGATGTCGTCTCCGATCCGGTCGACGTGGACCCGGCCGCGCCGGCCGAGCGCGGTGCCCTGCGCCGCGACATACGGCGGCGACAGCGTGCCGTTGCCGAGGAGCCACTGCGCGACCGATGCGTTGAGGCTGCCGGTCACCGGGTCCTCCCGGATCATCCCGGTCGGGTCGTTGAAGAACGCGCGCACCTCGATCGCGCACGGCGAACCGGGCGCGTGGAGCCCGACCAGCCCGACGTCGAAGTGCTGCATCCGGCGCGCGGGCGGTTCGAGCGCGAGCACCGCCTCGGCGTTCGCGAGCTGGATCCCCATCCATCCCGGCCCGTTGTCGATCCATTGCGCGGCGACCACGTCGTCCTGCTCCAGACCGAGCACGAATGCCGCCTCCGCGAGCTCGGCGGGTGCGACCGGCTCGAATCGGACCATCGGCGGCGCGGCGAACGCCAGCTGATCTCCGGTCCGCCGGATGGGGATCAGACCCGCGCCGCACTCCTGGACGATGGCGTCCGGCCGGTGTGCGACGCCACCAGCGGCAAGCCATGCCGCGCACGAGCCCAGCGTCGGATGCCCGGCGAAGGGCAGCTCCGCGGCCGGTGCGAAGATCCGCACCCGATAGTCAGCGTCGGCACTCGTCGGGGCGAGCAGGAACGCCGCCTCGGAGAGGTTCGTCCACCGCGTGATCGAGGCCATCTCCGTCGCGGTGAGGTCGTCGGCGTCGTGCACGACGGCGAGCGGGTTGCCGAAGAACGGCTCGGATGCGAAGACATCGACCTGGTGGAAGACGTGCATCGGTCTGCTCGCTACACCAACAGGTCCGGCAGCGCCTCGACGCCGACGATCAGGAGGAGCCCCATCGCGATGCTGCCGACAGCGACGAGGACTGCGATCGCCGCGTAGAGCGCGAAGCTGCGCTCGGCGTGGAGGATGCCGTATCCGGCGAGCACTGCGACGATGGCATTCGCGGCGACGAGGCCGACCACCCACGCAGTGAGGAGCGTCAGCCCGGCTGCTGTGCCGCCGACCGACGTCGCCGCGACGAACACGGCGATCTGCGTCGGGCTCTCGATCCCCACGCCGTGGAGGACGCCGATGCCTGCGGCGCTGCGCGATCCGTACGACGCGAACGGATCGGTCGGCAGCTGCAACTGATGGCGATGGCGATGACGGTGCGAGGTGAACCGGCCGAACCAGCCCGATGCCGTACCGCCGACCGGCGCGAGCGCGCCGGCGTCGGCACCGACGTGCGCGTGATCGTGATCGACCGCGGCAGCGTCGGTGTGCTCGTGGTCGTGGTCGTGGTCGACGTCGATCGTGCGACCCGTCGCCGCAGCTCGCACCCGCCGCAGGCCATGGAACGTGCCACGCAGCACGAGCATCCACCTGCTGCGCAACCGGAACTCACGACCGTGCCGGACCAGTTGCACCAGCACCCACGAACCGAGCATCAGTAGCGTCACCCCGACGATGCGACCCATCCATTCGTCGACACCGGCCGGCAATGATGCGCCGAACAGGAGCGCGGCTGTTCCGAGCACGAAGACGACCGCCGCGTGCCCGAGTGCATAGACGAGCGACAACACGATGCCGCGGCGACGCGTCGGCGACGACGACGTCAGGTCGGTGATCGCCGCGATGTGATCCCAGTCGATGCCGTGGCGGACACCGAGTGACAGCGCCGTGAAGGCGAGGGCGAACGTCATGGGAGACCGAACCTACATTCACGCCCGGTCCAGGTCCATCGCGGGGGCAATGCTCGGGCCGGCGACATCGCTGAGACGACTCGGCGTCGGGGTCAGTCGGCGAGGGTCGCCAGCGTCGCAGATTCCTTGATCTCCACGGGCACCGACAACTGCTCGATGGTGAGGTGGCACTTGATCCGGTGGCCCGGCGAGATCTCCTGCATCTCCGGCTCGGTGACCTCGCAGAGGCCCTCGATCACGCGATGGCAGCGCGTGTGGAACACACAACCCGACGGCGGATTGGCCGGCGACGGGATCTCGCCGGTGAGCGGAATGCGGTTCTCCGCCTCGCCGTCGACGCTCGGCACCGCCGACAACAACGCCTCGGTGTAGGGGTGGTTGACCTCGCTGAACATGACGTCGGTCGAACCGATCTCCATGATCCGGCCGAGATACATCACTGCGATCCGGTCTGCGAGGTAGCGCACCACGCCGATGTCGTGGGTGATGAACAGGTAGCTGGTCCGCTCATCGTTCTGGAGGTTGGCCAGCAGGTTGAGGATCGCGGCCTGCACCGAGACGTCGAGCGCGGACGTCGGCTCGTCGCAGACGACGACGTCCGGGCTGCCGGCGAACGCCCGAGCGATCGCAACCCGCTGCTTGAGGCCGCCGGAGAGCTGGCGGGGACGCATGTCGAGGTGGCGCGGTGACAGCCGCATCGCCTCGGCCAACTCCTCGACCCGCCGATCCGCCTCCGCACCTTGGACATCGGTGAGCTTGGTCAGCGTGCGCTTCAGGATCCGCCGTACGGTCCACATCCGGTTGAGCGCCGAGTCCGGGTTCTGGAACACCATCGAGATGGCCCGCGTCGACTCCGCGATGCGGTCGGTCGCCTTCGACTTCATCTCGCGGCCGCGCAGCGTGATGTTGCCGCCCGAGTCCGGTGAGTGGATGCCGAGCAACGTCTTGGCGAGCGTGCTCTTGCCCGAGCCGGACTCGCCGACGAGCCCGAGTGTCTCGCCCTCGTGGAAGCCGAGGTCGACACTGACCAGCGCCGGCACGTCGTGACCGCGCTGGCGGAACGTCTTGGACACACCGTTGAGTTGGATGACGTTGTCGGTGCCGATGTCGTACTCGGTGATCTGGGCGTCGGGCTCGGTGATCTGCGCGAGGCGATCGATGTGATGGCAGCGGCTCCAGTGGCCCTCGCCGACCGGAACCACCGGCGGCACCTGCGTGCGACACACGTCGTCGGCGAGCGGGCAGCGGTCGACATAGACGCAGGTCGGCAGCGGGGTGCCGATCAACGGCAAGTTGCCGGGAATCGTGAACAACGCTCGGTCGGTCTTGCGCACACCCTGGCGCGGAATCGCATTCAACAAACCCTTGGTGTACGGGTGCTCCGGGTTGTCGAACACGACCTGGGCGTTGCCCTCCTCGACGATTCGGCCTGCGTACATCACGCCGACGCGGTCGCACATCGATCGGATCACGCCGAGGTTGTGGGCGATCAGCAGGATCGCGGCGTTCGTCTCGGAACGGAGCTCGCGCACGAGGTCGAGCACTTCGGCCTCGACGGTGGCGTCGAGACCGGTCGTCGGCTCGTCGAGGACCAGCAGCTTGGGGTCGCCGGTGAGCGCCATGGCGATCACCACCCGCTGCAGCATGCCGCCGGACAGCTGGTGGGGATAGCGGTCGAGCACGCGAACCGGGTCGGCGATCTTCACCCTCCGCAGCGCGTCGCCGGCACTCGCCATCGCCTCCGACTTGGACTGCCCGAGGATCTGGTAGCACTCGGCGACCTGACGTCCGATCTTCAGCGCGGGGTTCATCGCCTGGACCGGATCCTGGTAGACCATCGACGCCTGCGTGCTGCGGAACTCGCGCAGCTGGCTGTTCGACATCTTCAGGATGTCGACGCCGTTCGCCAGCACCGCGCCGCCCTGCACCACCGCGTTGTCCGGGAGGTACCGCAGCGCGGCATAGGCCGTGGTCGACTTGCCGCAACCGGATTCGCCGACGAGGCCGAACGCCTCACCCGGGCGAATCTGGAACGTGACGTCGCGCAGCACCTCTCGAGGAACACCACGCACTTCGTAGGCGAGTTCGAGGTTCTGGACCGCGAGCGCCGCGGTTGCCGGATCGCCTCGATCCGCGATGCCAGCAGGCTCGGTCACCGTCATGGTCGACCCTTTCTCGAGGTTGGCGTAGGCGTCATGACTTGTTCACGCGGTCGAGCGAGTCGGCCACCAGGTTGACGCCGATGACGAGCAGGGCGATCGCCAGCGCCGGGAAGATCGCCGCCCACCACTGGCCGGCCTGAATCGTGTCGTACTGCTTGCCGAGGTCGCGACCCCAGTCCGCGGCACTGGAGTCACCGGCGTTGAGCCCCAGGAACGACAGTGTCGCGACGGTGAAGATCGCGTAGCCGATCCGCACCGTGAGCTCGACGACCGCGACACCGGTCACGTTGGGCAGGATCTCGCGGGTCATCACGAACAGCGAGTTCTCGCCGCGCAGTTTGGCCGACGTGACGTAGTCCAACTGCGCTTCGGCGAGCACCGCCGATCTGACCGTTCGGGTGACGACCGGGATGAACAGCACCGCGATCGTCAGGATGATGACCGTCTGCGAGCGACCGAGCGTCGTCAGCACCATGATCGCGAGCAGGATCACCGGAATCGACAGGAGCGCTTCGATGATGCGTCCGATGACTTCGTCGACCCAACCACGGAAGTAGCCGACGGTCAGACCGAGCAGCGTGCCCGCCGCGACGGCGAGGACTGCGGCGGTGACCGCGACGATCAACACCGGGCGGGCGCCGTAGATGATCCGGGCGAACACGTCGTTGCCGATCTTGTCGGTGCCGAACCAGGCGTCGGCTCGCGGACTCACCCGCGGGATCACGGAACCGTCGACGCGGACGACTTCGTTGTCGCCCCACTTCGTGAACCAACTCGGCACGGCGGCACACAACACCCACATCACCAGGATGCTGAAGCCGAACAGGAAGCCCGGGCTGCGCAGCAGCAGTTGGCGCCGCTCCTTGCGGACCTGTTTGCGTTCGGTCGACGCATCGACGCCGACGACCGCCGCCTCGGGGATGGCTTCGGTTGCGAGTGCCTCACTGGCAGCGACGCCGCCTGTCGGGTCGCCTTCCAGGGGGACGTCCACGTCGTCGCTCATGAGGACTCCTTGAGGTTCATCCGCGCCCGCGGATTCATGTAGGCGATCAGGATGTCAGCGCCGAGCGTGCACAACATGAAGATGATCGCCACGGTGATGACGCCGGCCTGGAGCAGCGGGAAGTCGGGGGCGGTCGCTGCGTTGAGGATCAGCAGGCCGAGGCCGGGGTAGTTGAACACCACTTCGAGTCCGACGAGGCCACCGAACAGGTAGCCGATCTGCGTGCCGGTGACGGCCACGGTCGGCTGGAGGCTGTTGCGCAGGACGTGTTTGCGCACGACCGATCTGGTGCTGAGCCCCTTCATGTACGCGGTGCGGGTGTAGTCGGCGTCGAGCGCGGTGATCGTGCCCGCTCGGGTGATGCGCGCGATGTAGCCGAAGTAGACGAACACGATCGCGAGCGCGGGCAACAACAGGTATCGCAACTCGGTGATCAGGCTCGCGTCGTCGGGGATGTTCGTCACGGCCGGCAACCAGCCGAGCTTGACGCCGATGATGTACTGCAGCAGCACGCCGGACACGAACTCGGGGATCGACGAACTCGCCAGGCCGATGTTGACGATCGTGCGGTCGAGCAGCGTGTCCTTCTTGCGGGCGGCGATGATCCCGCCGACGATGCTCAGCGGCAGCGTCAGGATCAGCGCGAACAGCACCAACTTCGCGGAGTTCGCGAGCCGGGGACGGATGAGGTCGAGCACGCGCTCGCCTGGCTGCGAGTACGACTCGCCGAAGTCGAGCGTGACGACATCACGCAGGAGGCGACCGAACTGCGTGATCATCGGATCCTGCAGACCGAGGTCGCGATTCAGTTGGTCGACACGCTCCTGGCTGCCGAAGGGGCCGGCGAGCTGACGCGCCGGGTCGCTCGGGAACACCCGCGTCAGCAGGAAGATCACCGCGATCAGAATGAGCAGCGTGATCAGGGAGAGTGCCAGGCGGCGGAGAACGTATCGGAACATGGGACCTTCTTGGAGTGTTCTCCCCACCGGGCCCCGCGTTCGTGCGGGTCCCGGTGGGGCTCGTGCTCAGCCCTTGGAGGCAGCGCTCAGGATGCAGTGACCGAGTGACGTCACCGACACATTCGAGACGCTGCTGTCGTGGCCGGACAGGAAGCTGTAGAAGTAGGCGTACGAGGCCGGGAGGTCGGTCCACACGATCTCCTGGATCCTCGAAATCGCCGCCTTCTGGCCATCGACGTCGACGGCCGTGCGGTACTCGGACAGCTTCTGGTCGAACTCCGGGTTGGCGTAGTTCGACGAGTTCCACACACCGCCGGTCGCGAGCGCAGAGCCGAGGAAGATGTCCGGGATCGGACGGTGGCCGTAGTCGACGATGCCGAACTCCGAGGAGTTGTCGCACGGGAGCGTCGGGTCGGACTCCGACGCCCCGGGGCACCAGGAGTCGCCGTAGAACGTCGAGTTCGACTGGACGTTGACCGTCAGGTTGATACCGGCCTCGGCGGCGTTCTGCTTCATGATCTCGGCAAGCTGCGGGATCTCCTGCAGGTCGCCGCTCTCGATGTTCGCCGTGACGCTGTCGACGCCGGCTTCGGCGAGCAGCGACTTGGCCATGTCGATGTCGCGCGAACGCTGCGGCACGATGTCGGGATCGTAGAACGGCAGCGAGTCGAGGATCGGGTGGTCGTTGGCGATCTTGCCGCGACCGTTGAACAGCGTCGACAACATCTGCTCGCGGTCCCAACACCAGGCGAACGCCTGCCGGATGAGACGGTTCTCGTCGCCGGCGAACTGACCCTGCTGCCAGTTGAACCACAGCTGACGGTGGTTCGACGCCGGCGGCTCGAGCACGGTGAAGTTGCCGTCGTTGAGCAGGCCTTCGCCGCCGATGACGCTGAACTGCTGGAGGCCGTCGACCTGCCGACTCGCCATCGCCGTGACCGCGGTGCCGATGTCGGCGAAGCCGCGCAGCTCGATCGTGTCGAGCGGCGTCGTGCCGCCCCACCAGTTCGGGTTGCGCACGTACTTCGCGGTGAACGTCGCGACGTCGAAGTCGTCGAGCATCCACGCGCCGGTGCCGGCGGGTCGCTCGTTGAGCGTCGTACCGGAGGAGTAGTCGGCCGGAGCGATCAGCGCCTGAGCGTTGAAGATCGACACGAGCACGGGGAAGTTGCCGTTCGCCTCGATGAGCGTGAACTTCGCAACCAGTGGATCGGAGGCATCGACCGCTCCGACGTCGATGACACCGCCCAGTCCCGCGTTACCGGCTTCGGCGAGGCGGTCCATCGTCGCGGCCACGTCGGCCGACGTGAAGTCGCTTCCGTCCTGCCACTTGACGCCGGGGCGCAGGTTGAACGTCCACTCGGAACCGTCGGCGTTCGGCGACCAGTCGGTGGCGAGGGCCGTGTTCGCGATGTTCCCGTCTGCGCCGAGGCCGACCAGGTACTCGAAGCTCTGCGAGCACACGTTGTACGTGCCGAGGTCGAGCATGTTCAGCGGGTCGAGACCCGAGTTGGCGTCGCCCTGCTGGTTCGCCCAGACGACGCCGCCGCCCGACGTGGCCGGGGGCGGGGTCGTGTCGCCCCCACCGGCGGGCTCGGTCGCCGGGGGCGTCGTGCCACCGGCGGAGGTGTCGCCGCCGCCGCTGCTGGGCTCGTCGTCGCTGCCGCACGCGGCGATGATGCCGGCCATCACCGGCATCGACAGGCCGATGATCG
Organism: Ilumatobacteraceae bacterium; assembly: GCA_024644465.1. Classification (GTDB taxonomy): domain Bacteria; phylum Actinomycetota; class Acidimicrobiia; order Acidimicrobiales; family Ilumatobacteraceae; genus Ilumatobacter_A. The sequence continues at coordinate 93,939 of JAHEKY010000001.1, forward strand.
TGCCCCGCTTGACGAAGTCGCGGCGGCTCACCTTGCCCTGCGCGTAGGACTCGATCAGGTCGAGTTCGATCGGACCAACTGAGCTCCGGGCCCGGTCAAGTCGTTTCCAATCCATGTGTTCCCCCTTGTTGAAGTGGTTCGATGCACGCCTCGGGGGTGGGCCCGCGACGCTTCGATCAGTACCAGCGCAGACCCGGGGCAGAACGGGTCAGCGAAGAGCGCTGCGCGTCGAACACCGAGAATCCCCTGATGGGTTTCACCGTAGTCCATCGCCATGACGCGGGTCACATCGGCGTGGTTCGACTTGCGCAGGGCGAAGCCCGTGAGCAGGCCCGACAGCCCTGATCGCACCACTCGCCCGGCACGTCGAAACGGCGTCAGCAGGTGATGCCCGCGTCCCGGAGTGCGGCGAGACGCGAGTTCGGGTCGGCGAGCACCGACGCGAACATCAGGTTCAGGCCCAGGTCCGAGGACTCCTGGTACGCCTCCCAGTCGATCACGCCGGTCGCCCACTTCTCGAGCCGGTGCATCCGCGTCACGAACACGTGCCGCGCGATGCGTTCGACGTCACAGTCGACCACGAGCATGCCGTCCGCCGCCGCCTTCCCGAGGTCGGCCTCGATGAGCCCGACGAGCCGATCGCCGAGCGAACCCAACCCGTGCGGACCGCGGCTCGAGCGCAACATCGACAGGATCGGACGCCACACCTGCGGCTCCGCCTCCACGACCCCGTCGAGCGTCGCGAAGAGCGCCCACGTCGCGTCGAGGGGGCGGTGCGCCGGTTGGGCGTCGAGCGCCCGCTCGAGGCGATCGAGGCCGGTGCGCACGAACTCGACGAGCACCCCGTTGCGGTCGCCGAACTGGTTGTAGAGCGTGGTGACGGAAACGCCGGCGCGCGTCGCGAGCTTGCGCATCGTGAGTGAACGGAGACCGGATTCGACGATGATCTCGCCGACCGCCTCCAACACGTCACGACGAGTGCGCAGCTGCCGCAGCGTCCATCCGTCTGATGCCATCGAGGGGCCAGCATAGGATCAACGGCCATGACCCGCCTCGGTTACCAGATTCCGAACTTCACGTATCCGGACATCGGGCCGGCCGACCTCTTCGACGTCGTGGCCCGCCAGGCCCGCGAGGCAGAGGAGGGCGGCTTCGACACCGTGCTCGTGATGGACCACTTCTTCCAGTTGCCGATGCTCGGTGAGCCCGAGGCGTACATGCTCGAGTGCTACACGCTGCTCGCGGCACTCGCTCGGGAGACCTCGACGATCACGCTCAGCGCGCTCGTCACCGGCAACACCTACCGCAATCCCGCGGTCCTGGCGAAGATCCTCACGACGCTCGACATCGTGTCCGGTGGCCGCGCCCAACTCGGCATCGGGTGCGGGTGGTTCGAACTCGAGCACGATTCGTTCGGCATCGAGTTCGGCACGTTCACCGAACGGTTCGAGAAGCTCGAGGAGGCGTTGCAGATCATCATCGGGATGTTCCGCGGCGAACGTCCGACCCTCGACGGCTCGCACTACGGCGTGAGCGACGCGATCAACGAGCCGCCACCCGTGTCGAAGATCCCGGTGTTGATCGGCGGCGCGGGCGAACGCAAGACGCTGCGGATGGTCGCGCAGTACGCCGACGAGTCGAACCTCATCTGTGCGGACGACGAGATCGACCGCAAGCTCGAAGCACTCGACGAACACTGCGCCGCGCTCGGCCGTGACCGCTCGGAGATCACCGTCACGAAACAGAAGAACGCGTGCCTCGCCCCGACGACCGAAGAGGCGAAGGCCGACGTGTTCGCCTACTTCGAGCGGCGGGGACTCCCGCTCGACGGGATGACCGAGGACGAGCAGGCGATGTGGATGTCGAACTTCGTGTGGGGCGACCCTGCGACGGTCGGCGAGCACTTCGCATCGCTCCTCCGGCCCGGCCTCGACGGCTTCACCGTCAACATGCCGGCGAACGGTCACGTCGAAGGCCGGGTGCAGTTGCTCGGCGAGACGCTCGCTCCTCTCGTGAGCTGACCGAACCACTGCATGGACTACGTCGCCGAACCGGCTCGGAACATCCCGGTCTTGACGCGTGCCGACGTCGTCGTCGTCGGCAGCGGTCCGGGCGGGCTCGCCGCGGCACTCGCTGCGGCCCGAACCGGGGTGTCGGTCGTGCTGCTCGAACGCAACGGGTGCTTCGGCGGAAACATCACCGCCGTCGGCGTCGAGGGCTTCGCCTGGTACCGCCACGAGGGAACCGTCGACAGCGAGGGCATCGGCATCGAGTTCGAACAGCGGGCGCGCCAGATGGGCGCAGCCCAACCCGAACCACAGTCGGACAGCCACGCGCTCGACGGTGAACTGTTCAAGTACGTCGCCGACACGCTCGTGGCCGAAGCGGGCATCGAGGCGCTGCTGCACTGTTCGGTCGTCGCACCGATCATCGAGAGCGACGAACTGCGGGGCGTGATCGTCGAGAGCAAGTCGGGGCGACATGCGGTGCTCGGCGAACGCGTCATCGACGCGAGCGGCGATGCGGACGTCGCTGCCCGGGCGGGCGCGCCGACGAGGCTCGCCCCGCGCGAGTCGTTGATGGCCGCGTCGGTGATGTTCCACCTCAGCGGTGTCGACAAGCAGGCGTTCCTCGCCGGCGTCGCCGCCGACCCCCAGACCTACCGCGACTGGGCGGGCGAGGGCTGGGCGATGGAGACGAGCGGCAAGGAGGACGAGATGTTCTCACCGTTCCTGCGCAAGCCGTTCGAGCAGGCGGTCGACGCCGGCGTCATCCCACGCGATGTGACGACGATCGGCGGGACATGGGGTGCGATCTCGGACCAGGGCGAGCTGACGTACCTGAACCTCGTCCACCTCGCGGGAATCGATGGCACCGACGTGCGCAGCCTGACCGCCGGCGAGATCGAAGGACGACGGCAGGCGGTGCTCGCAGCAGAAGCGCTGCGCCGCTTCACGCCGGGTTGTGAACGGGCGAAGATCCGCAACTTCGGCATGACGATCGGCATCCGCGACACCCGCAAGATCGACGCGGCGTACAACATGACCGCCGACGACGTGCGCGAGCAGGGGCGCTTCGACGACTCGATCGGCATCTTCCCGGAGTTCATCGACGGCTACGGCATCCTCGTGCTGCCGACGACCGGCCGGTTCTTCGAGGTGCCGTACCGCTCCATGCTGCCCAAGCGCGTCGACAACCTGCTCGTCGCCGGTCGCAGCATCGGCGGCGACCGGGTCAGCCACGCAGCCGTGCGCAACATGATGTGCTGCACGGTCAGCGGCCAGGGCGCCGGCGTCGCCGCGGCGATCTCCGTGCGAGCCGGCCGCGGCGTGTCCGCCGTCGACATCGACGCCGTCCAGACAGAGCTCCGCCGTCAGGGCGCCCGCCTCCACTGACCACCCACCACGCCAACCGCCCCCCATTCCGGTGAGAGGTGAGAGCACCTGTCCCACCCAACTCTCACCGCACGGGTCGTCCGCCGCCTTCCGGTGAGAGGTGAGAGCACCGGTCCCACCCAACTCTCACCGCACGGGTCGAGCGTGGCGGTCAGACGGTGTCGACGAGGGCGAGTTCCTCGGCGAGGTACTCGGCCTTGCACTTCGCGCGCTGGAGCTTGCCACTGCTCGTCTTCGGGATCGTGCCCGGATCGACGAGCATCACGTCCCGCGGCGGCAGCCCGCAGACCTCGAGCGTGCGATGGTGGATCCGCTCGCGGATGTCGGCGAAACCGCCGGACGTGTCCGTCGGGCGCACCTCGGCCACGACGATCACGCTCTCCTTGCCCTTGTAGCCCTCCATCCCGAACGCGATCACGTTGCCGGCGCGTACACCGTCGAGCCGGCCGACCGCCCGCTCGATGTCCTCGGGGAACACGTTGCGACCGCCGACGATGATCACGTCCTTGATGCGGCCACACATCACCAGTTCCCCGTCGAGCAGGTAGGCGAGGTCACCGGTGCGCAGCCAACCGTCACGGAAGAGCGCCGTCGTCGCATCGGGCCGCTTGTAGTACCCGGGCGTCACGGACGTGCCCCGCAGCAAGAGCTCGCCGACGTGTCGCTCCGGCAGTTCCTCGTACGTGTCCGGATCGACGACGCGCATCTCGAGACCGGGAACCGCCCTGCCGAGCAACGGCAACCGGCGGGCCGTCACGGCGAACTCGTCGGGGTCGCGGACCTCGATCGGCTTGGCGAGACGCTGCGTCTCGAGCACGATCCGGTCGACCGTGTCGGTGACGAGCCCACGCCCGCGAGGCGGGAACGCACCCCCGATCGCCACCTCGGCCATCCCGAACGCGGGGAACACGCTGCCCGAGTCGAACCCGAATCGCTGTGCGTGCTCGACGAAGGCGTCGACGGCGCGGGGGTCGACCGGTTCGGCACCGGACAACGCCAGCGTCAGGCTCGACAGGTCGAGGTCGACGCCCTGGCTCGCGAACCGCTGCAGCGCACGCGTCGCGAGCACCCATGAGAAGTTCGGCCCGGCCGTGGCCGTGCAGCGGTAGTCCGACAGCCACCGCATCCAGTTTCCCGGATGCGCGAGGAAGTCCTGCGGTGCCGCCTGCACGAGGTCGGTCCCCTTCGTCATCGGGAGGGCGAGGAAACCGACGAGACCCATGTCGTGGTACAGCGGCAGCCACGACATCATCGTCTCGTCGGCGCCGAGTTCGGCCGCGACGCAGCACGCGTCGATGTTCGCGGAGAGCACTCGGTCGGGAATCATCACCCCCTTCGGCTCGCTCGTCGAACCGCTCGTGTACTGGAGGATGACCAGCCGGTCGGGATCGTGCGGCGGCAACTCGAGCGCGTCACCGGTCGGCACGTTCGGTGCGCCGGGCATGACCGAGGCCATCGGTTCCAGTGGGGGGTCGCCGTCGGCCGCGGTGTAGAAGTCGGCGAGGAGATCGTCGATCAGTACGAGCTTCGCGTCACCGTGACGGATGCGGGCGCGGGTGTTGTCGATGAACACGTCGAGCGAACCCATCCGCATCGGCAACGGCAGGACCATCGACGCGATGCCCGCGAGCCAGCAGCCCCGGACGATCGTCATCAGCTGCCGGCTCGTCGGCCCCAGCACGGCGACGTGGTCGCCGGGGAGCAACCCCTTTGCCTGCAGCGCGGCGCCGACGGCCCGGGCGTCGTCGTGGATCTCGCGCCACGAGACCAGCGCAGGCCGGCCGTCGGGATCGAGTTCGCCCATCACGGACTGGCCGACGAACCGCACCCCGGTCCCCCGGTCGGTGGCGGCTTCGAGCCGGGTGATCGTCGAATCGAACGTCGCGCCGTCCATCGTCACGACCGTAATCCGCGGCGCGGCTATTGACTGCCGCCGAGGCGGTCCGGGAGGTGGTGCGTCGACCCGCCGCGCACCTTGACCTCCCTCGGGTCACAGTCGTGGCAGCCGTACTCGACGTGGATGCCCTGGATCGACATCTGGGTCCCGCGCGACTTCTCGAGGATCAGTTGCGGCAGGTGGTACAGGTCGTCGCCACCGCATGTCGGACAGCGCGGCCGGGGATCGCGCACCCACTTCACCTGGCAGGCCGCGCACGTCAACTCGATCGTGCCGTCGCCGACCGGCTCGCCGCTCAGGTGTTCGTCCGACGAGCACGCCGGACACACGATGTCGAGTGCCACGCCCGGAGACTACGCCCAGTGCCCGCGTTGCCGGCGCGATCGGCAAGGATGGCCGAATGCCCGAATACCGCACGATCGACGACATCCGACTGGGCGACAACGAGTTCTGGACGAGGTCGATCGACGACCGCCACGAGGCGTTCGCGAAGTTGCGCAACGAGAGCAAGAACGGCGACGGGATGTGCTTCCACGAAGAGATCTCCGTCATCGAGGGCGGAATCCGCGGGCCCGGCTTCTGGTCGGCTGTGACGTACGACGACGTGCGCGCGATCAACCGCAACCCGCAAGCGTTCTCGTCGGCCAGCGGGATCACGCTCGGGGAAGTGCCGCCCGAGTCGCTGGAGTTCTTCGGTTCGATGATCGTGCTCGACGACCCGCGCCACGCCAAGATGCGCCTGCTCGTCCAGAAGGGCTTCACCCCCAAGACGATCGCTTCGATTGAGGAGTCGGTGCGCGCCCGGGCGAAGCGGCTCGTCGCCGACGTCCGCGAAATGGGCGACTGCGACTTCGTCGAGCAACTCGCAGCTCCCCTGCCGCTCGGCGTGATCTGCGACATGCTGGGCGTGCCGCCGGAGGACGAGCAGCAGATCTTCGACTGGACGAACATCATCCTCGGCGCCGGTGACCCGGACTTCGCGATGGACCTCGATGCGCTGATCCTGGGCGCGGCCGGGATGTTCGACTACGCCCAGGCACTCGGCCAGGATCGGCTCGACCGCCCGACCGACGACATCGCGTCGATCCTGATGCACGCCGAAGTCGACGGCGAGCGGCTGACCGCCTCGGAGTTCGGTTCGTTTTTCATCCTCCTGGCGGTCGCCGGCAACGAGACGACTCGGAACGCGATCTCGTGGGGGATGCACCAGCTGACCGCCCATCCCGACCAACGCCGCCAGCTGCAGGAGAACTACGCCGAGATGTCGCTCGCGGCCGCCGACGAGATCGTGCGGTGGGCGTCGCCGGTGATCCACATGCGGCGCACCGCGAACCACGACATCGAGGTCGGGACCACCAAGATCTCGGCGGGTGAGAAGGTGGTGATGTGGTACTGGTCCGGCAACCGTGACGAGGACTGGTTCCCGCACGGCGAGCGCTTCGACATCAACCGGCCGAACACGAAGGACATGGAGGGATACGGCGCCGGCGGTCCCCACTTCTGCCTCGGCGCCAACCTCGCGCGCCGCGAGATCCAGGTGATGTTCGACGAGATCTTCACCCAGATCCCGAGGCTGGAGATCTCCGGCGAGCCCGACCGGCTGGTCAGTGGCTTCATCAACGGCATCAAGCGGATGCCGTGCACGCTCGACCCCGGCTGACATCCCGCCGGCGGCCACCCAGCGCGGTCGGCCGCGCGGTGCCGAACGTCATCGCCGCAGTGTGCGGTGAGCCACAGTCCCCGTTCGGAACCTCGTGCACAGTTGTCGTGTCCCCACCCGACTGGAGTTGCACGATGTTCCCGATTGACCCGATCTCGGTCCGCCAGCTGCACGACGCCGACATGCTCGTCGCAGAACAGGCACGCACGCGGCACCCGGTGGCCCGCCGCCGTCCCCGGCGGTGGCGCCCGGAGCTGAAGGTGCTCACCAGAGGTCTGCTGTCGATGCTCGACACGAGCCGTCGGCCCACCCCGGGCCCGCTGACCGCATCGCACGAGTTGTTCGCAGGCCTCGACGCAGCCGAGCTGGAGCGGATCGGGCAGTTCCTCACCGTGGTCGACGTCCCGGCCGGCCGCTCACTGGGCCGCCAGGGTGCACTGGCGCGCGAGTTCGTCACGGTGATCGACGGACAGGTCGGCGTGACGATCGACGGCGTGCCGAACGCCGTGTTCGACCGCGGCTCGCACTTCGGTGCGCTGCCGCTGCTCGACAACGAGGTCAGCCCGGTCCATCGGGCGTCGTTCAGCACGATGGTGCCGTCGCGCATCGCCGTCGCGGGCCCGGCGGAGTTCCGGGGGATGCTGCGCGACTTCCCGACGGTCGCCGAGCGGATCCACGCGATGACGAAGATCCGGAGGGCCTACCTCAACGGCCTGGCGGACGCACGGGTCGACGACCACGTGCCCGTGGAGATCATCGAGACGATCGAGTACCCGGCGCACATGGTGGCCTAGGTCGGGCGGACACGCCTGTTCAGGGTGGCGGGAGGGGCCGCCCTGAACAGGTCAGTTCTGGCCGAGCGCAGACTTGAGTGCGGGGAGGTCCTGCGACCCGAACACGACCCGGTTGCGCGTCGCGAGGTAGACGAGGTCGAGGTCGACGCCCGCCTCGGCGATCTTGCGCGTCAGGTCGGCCAGTTCACCGGGCCGGTCCTGGACCTCGACCACGACGACCTCGCGCTCGCTCGTGACCGCGACGTGGGAGATGCCGAGCACGTGCCGCGCCGCCTCCGCGTGCGGCACCAGGATGTGGATCTGGCCGGTCGCAGGGGGGCCGGTACACGTCGCGGCCGACATGTTGACGCCGGCATCGCTGATCGCCGCCGCGACTTTCGCGAGCGCCCCCGGCTCGTCGTCCACCTCGATCACCAGGTCCATCATTCGGTACTGACCCCCACGTTGTCTCGCTTGGTTACTCGCATCCTCATCGCGAGACGGGGTCGATTGCAAGTGGCGGGGGCGACTTTCGCCCACATCACCCCGCGTGGGCGGTCGACCGGCGGGACGCGGTCAGAGGCAGGCGCGGACCGCCTCGTTGAGCGCGATCGTGCGGGGGTCGCCGGCGATGCCGTTCGCCATCTGGTTCATCACGTAGCCGTAGCCGACCTTCGCCTCGGGATCTGCATAGCCGAGCGACCCGCCGGCTCCTGCGTGGCCGAACGACGAGCCGGTGAGCAGCGGTGTCAGCTCACCGTCGAGCATGAAGCCGTAGCCGAAACGGCTGTTCGCGACCAGGCAGGCGTCCGGACCGTTGACCCGTTCGGCGCTCGCTTCGCCGACGGTGTCGGTCGCCAGCAGGCGGACGCCGTCGACGTCGGCGACCGACGCACCGTACATCCGCGCCAGGCTGCGCGCGGTCGTGATGCCATTGGCTGCGGGCATCTCGGTCGCGTGCACTTCACGCGAGTTGAACGGGTTGTTCGTCGGGTCGAGCGCCAGCACCGCACCGTTCATCGTCAAGGCTTTGAATCCGTTCGTACCGGGGCCCATCACCGTCATCATCAGGGCGAGCAACTCCGGGTCGGTCGTCGGCGGCGCGACCTCGAGGCGGCTGACTCGCGGCTCCTCCTGTTCGGGTAGCCCGATCCAGAAATCGAGACCGAGCGGCCCGGCGACCTCCTCCGCGAAGTACGTCCCGAGCGTGCGTCCGTCGACCCGTCGGACCAGTTCGCCGGCGAGCCAGCCGTACGTCAGGGCGTGGTAGCCGTGCTGCGTGCCCGGTTCCCAGACCGGTGCCTGGCTCTCGAGCGCCGCGACGACCGGCTCGACGGCGACGATGTCCGTCAGCGTGAGCGGGGCGTCGACGAACGGCAGACCACCCTGGTGGCTCATCATCTGTCCGACGGTGATCGACTCCTTGCCACCAGCGGCGAACTCGGGCCAGTACGAGGCGACCGGCGCGTCGTAGTCGATGGCGCCGGCCTCGGCCAGACGGGCGACGCAGATCGCAGCAGCGCCCTTCGTCGTGGAGAAGACGAGCTGGAGCGTGTCCTCGGTCCATGCCGCGCCCGTCTGCTTGTCGGCGACCCCGGCCCACAGATCCGCCTTCATCTCGCCGTCGACGTACACGCTGAACGCCGCGCCGAGCTCGCCGTGCTCCGAAAAATTCCGCTCGAAGGTGTCGGCGACTGCCCCGTATCCGTCCGCGACGGTTCCGTTGATCTCGGTCATCGCGCCAACGTAGTCAGCGCCGGAAAGGATTGGCTTGTCGCAGCGACGGACGCCTTAGGCTGGTCGGACGATATGAGTCAGCCGACGACGACCAGTCCGGAACCGGCCGCCACGGGCGGCGAGATCCCCCCGCACCGATACACGTCGGCACTCGCCGAGGACATCGAGCTGCGCTGGCAGGCCTGGTGGGACGAGCACGGCACGTTCGAGACGCCGAATCCGAGCGGCCCGCTGGGCGACCCCGAGGCGGTGGCGGCCCGCGGCGAGCGGTTGTTCGTGCTCGACATGTTCCCCTACCCGTCCGGAAAGGGGCTGCACGTCGGTCATCCGCTCGGCTACATCGGCACCGACGTCTACGCCCGGTTCAAGCGGATGACCGGCCACAACGTGCTGCACGCGATGGGCTACGACGCGTTCGGCCTACCGGCGGAACAGTTCGCCACCGAGACGGGCCAGCATCCCGCGATCACCACTGCCCAGAACATCGAGAAATACCGGCGCCAGCTGCGACGACTCGGGCTGGCCCACGACCCGCGGCGCAGCGTGTCGACGACCGATCCGCAGTACTACCGGTGGACGCAGTGGATCTTCAACCAGATCTTCGACGCCTGGTACGACGAGGACGCCGAGCGGGCGCGGCCGATCGCCGAGTTGATCGGCGAGTTCGAGTCCGGCACGCGGGCGACACCCGACGGCCGCCCGTGGGCGGACATCCCCGTGGCCGAGCAGCATGCGATCATCGACGACCGCCGGCTCGCGTATGTCTCCGACGCCCCGGTCAACTGGTGCCCGGGGCTCGGCACGGTCGTCGCCAACGAGGAGGTCACCGCGGACGGGCGCAGCGACCGCGGCAACTTCCCCGTGTTCAAGCGCAACATGCGGCAGTGGATGATGCGGATCACCACCTACGCCGACCGGCTGCTCGACGACCTCGACCTGCTCGACTGGACCGACGCCATCAAGACGATGCAGCGCAACTGGATCGGCCGCAGCCATGGCGCCCGCGTCGACTTCCCCAGCCCGGCGGGCACGATCAGCGTGTTCACCACCCGGCCTGACACCCTGTTCGGAGCATCGTTCATGGTGCTGTCGCCCGAGCACCCGCTGGTCGACGGTCTCGCGTCCGCCGGCCGGGGCGAGGAGCTCGCGGCGTACCGCGCGCAGGCCGCGCTGAAGAAGGACTTCGAGCGCCAGGACGACACCCGCGAGAAGACGGGCATCTTCACCGGCTCGTACGCGACCAACCCGGTCAACGGCGAGGAGATCCCGATCTGGGTCGCCGACTACGTGCTGATGGGCTACGGCACCGGGGCGATCATGGCGGTGCCGTGCGGCGACCAGCGCGACTTCGAGTTCGCCCGCAAGTACGACCTGCCGATCCCGCCGATCCAGCGGCCCCCCGACCGCTGGCTGTCCGAGCACGACGTGGCGCCCGACGACGCGCTCGACACGTCCGCGTGGCCGGTCGCGTACGTCGGCAACGCGTCGTACGTCGCCTCGGCGAACGACGGGCTCGACCTGAACGGCGTCGACAACACCGCCGACGGCATCGCGATGACCAACGCCTGGCTCGAGGCGAACGGCGTCGGGGAGGCGACGATCAACTACAAGCTGCGCGACTGGCTGTTCAGTCGGCAGCGGTACTGGGGCGAGCCGTTCCCGATCGTGTACGACGACGACGATCAGCCGCACGCCCTGCCCGACTCGATGCTGCCGGTGGAGCTGCCCGACACCGACTCGTTCTCGCCGCGCACGTTCGATCCCGACGACGAGTTCTCGAACCCGGAGAGCCCGCTCGACCGCCTCGAGGACTGGGTCGTCGTCGACCTCGACCTCGGCGACGGCGTCAAGACCTACCGCCGCGACACCAACGTGATGCCGCAGTGGGCCGGGTCGTGCTGGTACGAGATGCGGTACCTCGACCCCACGAACGAGACCTGCTTCGTCGACCCGGACGTCGAGCGGTACTGGATGGGTCCGCGCACCGACGTCCGGCCCGACCACCCGGGCGGCGTCGACCTGTACGTCGGCGGCGTCGAGCACGCCGTGCTGCACCTGCTGTACGCCCGCTTCTGGCACAAGGTGCTGTTCGACCTCGGCCACGTCAGCTCCAAGGAGCCGTATGCCCGGCTGTACAACCAGGGCTACGTGATGGCCCACGCCTACAAGGACGAGCGCGAGATCTACGTCGAGGCGACCGAGGTCGACGGCGACGATGCGCGGGGCTACACCCACAACGGCGAGCCGGTCACGGCGGTGTGGGGCAAGATGGGCAAGAGCTTGAAGAACGCCGTGTCGCCCGACGAGATGTACGAGCAGTACGGCGCGGACACCCTCCGGTTGTACGAGATGGCGACGGGCCCGCTCGACGCGTCACGTCCCTGGGAGACGCGCGACGTCGTCGGCATGTACCGGTTCCTCCAGCGGCTGTGGCGCAACGTCGTCGACGAGGACACCGGCGAGTGCACGGTCGTCGATGCCGACCTCGACGAGGAGACGAACAAGTTGCTGCACCGCACGGTCGACTTCGTGCGAACGGAGATGGACGCACTGCGGTTCAACACCGCGATCGCGAAGTTGATCGAGCTGAACAACGCCGTCACCAAACTCGACGCGACACCGCGTGCGGTGGCCGAGCCCTTGGTGAAGATGGCCGCACCGCTCGTGCCACATCTCGGCGAGGAGCTGTGGCGCAAACTCGGCCACGACGAGACGGTGACCTACCTCGACTTCCCGACGGCCGACCCGACGCTGCTCGTCGATGACGTGATCGAGGTGCCGGTACAGGTCAACGGCAAGGTCCGCGGCCGCATCACGATCGCCGCCGACGCCGACAATGCGGCCGCCGAAGCTGCCGCGCTCGCGGACGACAAGGTGATCGCGGCGATCGACGGCCAGACCCCGAAGAAGGTCATCGTCGTCAGCGGCAAGATGGTCAATGTGGTCGTCTGACGACGACCGGCGCCTGCGGCGCCCCCGGCGACTTCGTCGCCGACATTGAGTCGTCGGGCGTCGCCCGACCTCGCTGCGCTCGGACACGAACCGGACGTCGGGCTCCGCCCGACCCTCGCTGCGCTCGGACACGAACCGGACGTCGGGCTCCGCCCGACCCTCGCTGCGCTCGGACGCTAGACCTCGACCAGCTCGCGTTCGGGCTCGTCTTCGACTGCGGGCTCGTCGTGGTGGCCTTCGACGTTGAGTGTCGGCAGGATCCGGTCGAGCCACTTCGGCAGCCACCAGTTGCGTTCGCCGAGCAGCTCCATCGTCGCCGGTACGAGCAGCATGCGGACGAGTGTCGCGTCGAGCAGCACTGCCGCCGCCAGCCCGAGGCCGAACATCTTGATCACCCGCGCGTCCTCGAGCACGAAGCTGCCGAACACGACGACCATGATCGCTGCGGCAGCCGAGATCACCCGAGCGGTCGCGGCCAACCCGTCGGCAACCGAGTTGACCGCGTCACCGGTGCGGTCGTACTCCTCGCGGACGCGTGACAGCAGGAACACCTCGTAGTCCATCGACAGGCCGAACACGATCGCGAACAGCATCATCGGCAGGAACGGCTCGATCGGCCCGGACCCGGTACCGAGCAGCTCGACGCCCCACCCCCACTGGAAGACCGCGACGAGCAGGCCGTACGCGCCACCGATCGACAGCAGGTTCATGACGACCGCCTTCAGCGGCACGAGCACCGACCGGAAGACCATCATCAGCAGCAGGAACGAGAGGGACAGCACGGCGACGAAGAAGATCGGCAGCCGGCGGGCGAGGTAGTCGGAGAAGTCGATGCTGGATGCGACCGCGCCGGTCACCTTGACGTCGAGACCCGAGCCGTCGACCGCAGCCGGGATCACGTCCTCGCGCATGGTCCGCACGAGGTCGGACGTGGCCGCCTCCTGCGGGCCGGTCTCGGGGACGACGAAGATCTGGAACGCCCGCTGGTTGTCGCTGGGGATCGGGCCGAGCGCCTGGGCGACGCCGTCGGTCTCGGCGAGCGCCGCGACGAGCGCCTGGGCGGCGGACACCTGACTCGGGTCCGTGAGCTCCGCGACGACGAGCAGTGGGCCGTTGCTTCCGGCGCCGAAGCCTTCGGCGAGCAGCTCGTACGCCTGGCGCGTCGTCGTGTCCTCGGCGAACGTGCTCTCGTCGCCGAAGCCCAGCCGCAGCCCGAGCACCGGCGTGCTGAGCACGAGCAGGAACACCGTCACGCCGATCGCCATCGGCCACGGCCGTCGCTGCACGAAGTGGCTCCAGCGATACGCGAGGGTCTCGCGGACCGGCTTCTCCCGGCGCGGCGGCAACGCCTCGCGCAGCTTCGGCACGACGAAGGACGCGAGCACGGTCATGACGGCGAGCAGAGCTGCGACCGCGGCGACCGCCGGGATCTTCAACCCGACGGCGAGCACGGCGAGGGCCGCGAACCCGGCGGTGATCAGCCCGCGCCATCGCGTGACCTCGACGCGTTCGCCCGCGAAGCCGATCAGCGCGGGGAGCAGCGTCAGCGACGCGATCATCGTGATCAGCACCGTGACGGCGGCACCGGTGGCGAGGCCGTTGATGAACGCCAGGCCCATCACGTACATTCCGAGCAGCGAGATCACCACGGTGAGGCCGGCGAACAGCACGGCGCGGCCCGCGGTGTCGATCGCCTGCACGGTCGCGCGGTGTGCCGACAGCCCGGCTCGGGTGCCTTCCCGATAGCGGGTGACGATGAACAGCGCGTAGTCGATGCCGACGCCGAGCCCGATCATCGCGCCGAGCGTCGTCGCGAAGTCCGGGATGGACATGACGTTGGTCAGCAGCGTGATCGTGCCGACGCCGATGCCGACGCCGAACAGTGCGACGCCGATCGGGAGACCCATCGCGAGCACGGAACCGAATGCGAGGATCAGCACGACGATCGCGAAGGCGACGCCGATCAGCTCGGACTCCGGCGGTTCGAATTCGGCCAGGGCCGCACCGCCGATCTCGATGTTGACGCCGTCGAGATCGACACCGTCGACGAGCGCCTCGATCTGACGACCGATCTCGCTGGCGCGCAGCTCGTCGGTGTTCTCGTCGAAGTCGATGCTGGCGTACGCAATCGTGCCGTCCGGCGACACGAGGCCACGCTGCTGGCCGAGCTCGGAGTACGGGCTGATGATCGTCAACTCGTCGTAGGTGTCCAGCCGGTCGAACACGCGCGACATCTCGGCCTCGACGGCGGGGTCCGCGATGCCCTGCTCGGCCTCGTAGACGATCGAGCCCGTCAGGAAGCTGCCCCCGACACCGAAGTTGTCCTTGAGGATCTCGAAGCCGGCCTGCGAGTCGGAGTCGGGACTCTCGAACGAGCTCTCGGTGGAACTGCCGATGGCGCCGACGAGGGCGAAGATCGCGACGAGGACGACGACCCACGCGCCCAACACCCGGCCCCGCCGTCGGAACGCGAACGAGCCGAGCCGCGCCCAGACCGAGGCGTCGGTCAGCTCGAGGCGGTCGTCAGCAGCGGGGGAACTACTGGACAGTTTGTTCATGTTCGACATCATGCCGACTACACTGCGGAACTGCAAGCATTCTCCGGAATTGGTGTCGAACGACACACGGACCCATGACGATCCCCTCCCCCTCCAACGCACACGCCGCCGCCGACGACGTCGACCCGCGCGTCGAGCGCAGCCGTGCCGCCGTCGTCGCGGCAGCTGCCCGCCTGCTCCTCGACGAGGGGCCGGACGCGATCACCCACGGGCGCGTCGCAGCCGCAGCGAACGTGTCCCGGACGACCGTGTACAAGCACTATCCGGAACGACCGGATCTGCTGCGCGCCACACTCAGCGAGATCGGCAGGGACGCGCCGTCGCCGAGCGCACTCTCCGGCGAGTTCGGGCCCGACCTCCGATTCCTGATCGGGATGCTCGCCAGCGACCTCGCGGACGCGGGCCGCGCCAAGCTGATCTCCACGATGATGGCGCGCGCCCAGCACGACGACGCGGTGGCGATCGTCCGCGACGGCCGTTTCAGAGAATTTCGCGACACGTTCGGCGTCCTGCTGCAGCGTGGCATCGACACCGGCGCCGTACGTGCTGACATCGACCTCGATCGGGCGATGGCCGGGCTCGCCGGTTCGCTGCTGTTCGCGAAGTTCATGGCGAACATGCCGATCGACGACGATCTCCTCGACGGCATCATCCACGACTTCCTCGCCGCCAACGCGCCGCGTTGAGCTGCGTCGATGGTCCGCCCGCGACGGCCCCATCCCGTTCTGCGGACGAATCGGTGCGGAAACCGCATCACAATGTCCCGAGAAGCGGGGAGGACGAGGAGACGGGTCGCCCGGCACCGGAGTCCGGGGCTACGTTGCGCTGATGCTCGACACGACGGGACGAACGGTGATGATCAGCGGTGCCAACCGCGGCGTGGGCAACGCCGTCGCGAGGCATCTGGCGGGGCTCGGCTACAACGTGAGCGCCGGTGGCCGGGATGTCGACGCCGTGACCGCCTCATTGGCCGGCGTCGATGCGGATCGGCTGCTGTGCCACGCCTACGACGCGACCGAGGCAGGCAGCGACCGGGCGTGGCTCGACGCGACGGTCGAGCGATTCGGCTCGCTGGACGTCTTGATCAACAACGCCGGCGTCCTCGACACGTCCGCGCTCGAGGACCTCACCGACGAGGCGCTCGACGAGATGTGGGCGGTCAACGTCAAGGCACCGCTGCGGCTCACCCAGCTCGCACTTCCCCGGCTGCGCGCCTCCGGCACCGGCCGCGTCGTCAACATCGCCTCGCTGTCGGGGCTGCGCGTCGCCGGTGCGTTCGCCCCCGGCTATGCGATGAGCAAGCACGCGGTCATCGCGTTGACCGAGGCGACGAAGTTCGCAGCGTGGGACGACGGCGTCCGTGTGACGGCGGTGTGCCCCGGCTTCGTCGCCACGGACATGACCTCGACGTTCGGTGCGGACCCGGACACGATGATCCAGCCCGGCGACCTCGCCGAGATGATCGCGACGGTGATCGCGCTCCCGAACCCGACCTCGGTCGCGACGCTGACCGTCGCCTGCCGGCTCGAAGCCCGCTTCTGAGCGAGTGTCACATCTGGTGCCAGGCACCAGATGTGACACGTGCCGACTGCGCTAGGTCTTCAACCCGGAGAAGCGGGAGCCGCGGGGGCGGCGGCCGGTCCACAGCAGCACGAAGCCGAGCAGTGCGACGAGCATCCCGATCGTCATCAGCCCGACGCCGTTGCCGCCCGTGCCCGGCAGGACGCCCGGCGGCCGGACGAGGTCGGTGTTGTCGGTTGCCGAGTTGTTCGCGGCCACCGGGTCGGTCACCGAAGGCGCGACGGTCGCCGTGTTGGTCAGCATGCCCGACGCATTCCGGTCGATCGTGCACGTCGCGATCACGGTCACGCTGGAGCCGGGCTCCATGTTCAGTGTGACGTCGACGTTGCCGCTGCCGAGCGCCCTGCTGATCGTGGCGCCGCCGGTCGCCATCGACGTCCAGGAACACGTGAGCGCAGCCGGGAAGACGTCCTTCAGCCCGGCGGCCGGGTCGGTCGACGGGCCACCGTTCTTCGCGACGATCGTGTACTTCACCACGGTCAACCCGGGCTCGGCCTTGTCGAGGCCGTCGGTCTTCGTCACCGAGAGGTCGGCGACCGGCGTGAGCAGCGTGTCGTCGTCGGTCGCCGTGTTGTTCGCGGTGGCCGGGTCGGTCAGCGCTCCGGATGCGGTGAGTGCACCGGCCAGCGTGCTGCCACCCGCGGCGGGAACCGAGGCGGTGACCGTGTTCGACAGGGTGCCCGTCGCCGACGGGTCGATCGAGCAACTCGTCGTGTAGGTCACCGTCGAGCCGACCGGCATCGCCAACGTCTCGGAGAGATCACCCGAGCCGGAGGTCGTGTTGCCGCTCGCGCCGCCCGTCGATGTCGATGTCCAGCTGCACGTCAGCGCCGACGGGAACGAGTCGACGACGCTCACGTCCGGCGCGGTCGACGGGCCGGCGTTCGCGACCGTGATCGTGTACTCGATCGTGTCCTGGCCCGGGACGGCAGACGTCCGCCCGTCGTCCTTCGTCACCGAGATGTCGGCGACGGCGACGATCGTCGTGTCCTCGGTCGCCTCGTTGTCGGAGACGTCCGGGTCGAACCACTGCGACACGACTTCGGCGGAGTTCGTCACCACGCCCGGCGTCGCGCTCGGATCGATCGAGAATGTCACGTCGAACGTCGTCGACTCGCCGGCGAGGACGCCGGGAATGTCGCACTGGACCTGCGTCGGGCTGGTTGCGTGTGGTGCACAGAAGCCGCCGGTTCCGGAGTCGAACGTCAACCCGGTCGGGAACGTGTCCAGCATCACGAGGTTCACCGCGTCGGACGGGCCGGCGTTGGCCACCTCGAATCGGTAGGTCACGCTTTCGCCCGCCACGACGGGGTCGACGAGGTCGTTCTTCGTGAGCGAGATGTCCGACTCGGCCCACACGGTCGTGTTCGCGAAGTCGGTGTTGTTGAACAGGTCGGGGTCGAACGTGTCCGAGGAGACGTCGGCCTGGTTGTCGAAGTTCACGAATCCCGCGACCGGATTGATGAGGCCGGGGTCGATCGCGAAGGTGACGTCGAACTCGACGAGCCCACCGGCGGCCACCGTGCCGAGGTCGCAGGTGAGGAAGCCGGGCCCGGGGACGCCGGGCGTGCAGAACGCGCCGGTGTCGGAGTCGAACATCAACCCGGTCGGCACCGTGTCGAGGACCATCACGCCGACGGCGTCGGATGGCCCGAGATTGACGACGTCGATCCCGTATGTGACCGTCGTTCCGGCGATCACGGGATCTGCGCTGAGCTGGACCTTGTCGACCAACAGGTCGGCCTCCGGCGTGATCGCGGTCTCCGCCGATGCACCGTTGTTCGACAGATCTGGATCGAACGTCGACGAGACGGCAAACGCTCCTGCGGGCGTCGCGCTGTCGAGCTGCCCGCGAACCTCACCGCTCGGGATCGACGTCGTGTGGACGTTGACGTAGTAGTCGGCGGGCGACGCGTTGATGTCGTCGATCAGTGCGCTGTCAGCCGGGACGCAACCGTTCGCACCGTGGGTCGGCCAGTCGAGGTTGACCGCCACGGGGCCGTTGACCCCGGCCGGGGCATTGTGGATGTGGGCGGCGGTGACCGAGCTCGTCAGGTCGTAGAGGGCGAGGTCGAAGCAGACCTCGTCATCGACGCCGTCGGCGAGGATCATTGCCCTGCCGAAGCCCATCGTGGCGGCCGGTGG
>JAHEKY010000091.1 GCA_024644465.1 Ilumatobacteraceae bacterium
TCGGCGCCGACCCGCCGAGAGCGGGTCGTCCGCAAGCTCGCGACGCTGATCGTCTGGGGCGTCTATCGCAGGGTCGACGTCTACCGGGCGGACGGCGACCACGCGGCCGGCCCTCGGATGTCGGTCGCCAACCACTTCGGCGGATTCGCCGACCCCTTGCTGTTGATGGCCGTGCTGCCGCGCTTGCCCCGGATCATCGCGCGCGACGTGATCTGGAAGATACCGGTGGCCGGCTCGGTGATGAACTGGCTCGGCGGGATCCCGGTGCACAAACCACGGGACAAGGGCGAGCGCTCCAACGACGTGATGTTCGCGGAAGCCTACGACGCACTGGCCGACGGCGCGCATCTGATGATCTTCCCCGAAGGCGTCACGCGCGACGACCCGTCCATCGCGCCCATCAAGACCGGGGCGGCGAGAATCGTCCTCGGGGCGCGATCGCACGGGGTTGATCGCATTCAGATCGCTCCGGCTGGCATCCACTACGAAGACAAGGCGGCGCTGCGCAGCGCGGTGTCGATCCAGCTCGGCCGCCCGATCGACATCGACGGCTCGATCACGCGGTATGTCGCACCCGGAACGGATCCGGGCCCGTCGAACCGGGACGCGGTACGAAAGCTGACCGACGAGATCGACGAGCAGTTGCGCCGCGCCGCCCCCGACTTCGCCGACTGGGCGGAGGCACGTGCGCTGACGCACGGCGCCGAGATGCTGCTCCGCTCGCTCGCCGATGATCCCACCGAGCCCGTCCCGATCGCCACCCGCGATCGGATCGCAGGTCAGCTCGGTCGTGCCCCCGGTGAGCAGAAGGCGACGACGGCCGCCGCCGTGACCTCATATGACCGCGACCTGGCCGCGCTGGGGCTCACCGACGCCTGGTTCCTGTCAGGTATGACCGGTCGGCGGTTCCTCGGGAAGCTGCTCTGGTCGCTGGTGCTTGCGATCGCGCTGCTGCCGTTTGCGATCGCCGGCGCGGTGATCAACTGGTTCCCGTACCTCGTCGTCAAAGCGGTGGGGCTGTTGCGGTTTGCGCCCGCCGTGATGGCGACGATCAAGCCGATGGCGGCGATCGTCGTGTTCGGCGCGACGTGGGGGTTCACGGTCTGGGCGGCGTTCCGCTCGTTCGGGCTGGAAGGCGCCGCGCTGGCCGTGCTGCTGATCCCCGTCTACCTCGTCGCGGTCATCGTCTTCACCGAGCGTGCGGTGCACCTGTGGCGAGCGTTCCGCGCGTGGCGGGGCCTTCGAAGAGCTGCCGACATGCGGGACACGCTCGCGGCCCGGCGTCGCGAGGTCGTCGCCGAGGTGGTGAACGCGCTGTGAACGACGTCACGCTGCTCGAGGCCGTGGTCGTGGCGATACCCGCGCTCATCCTCATCGGCTACACGCTGGTGGATGTCGTACGGCGCCCAGACCTCACTGGCCCGCGCAAGGCAGCGTGGCTGATCGTCGCGGTCATACCGGTGATCGGCACGATCCTCTACCTGCTCGCGCGCCCACTGTCGCCCGCGCGCTGGGGGTCTGCGCCGAGCGGCGCGCGCGTCGCGAGGTTCGTCGAGATGCTCGAACGCCGTGAGCGCGGCGACCTGCCGAAGCACGAGTTCGTCGCCGCGACGCACCAGCTCCTCGACCAGGATCGGCTGTGATGCGCGCCTGCGTCGCGCCTGCGTGATCTAGACCGCGGACACTTCTGACGTGCGCTCGGCCGGAAACGCGACATCCCACAACATCACGGCGGCCGCCGCGGTCAGCACGTGCCACAGCGCATGGCCCTGCAGCACGCTGTCGGGATCGCACAGCGGAAACCCGGTGCGTCCGAACACATTGACGGCACCAGCGGCCGCCAGCAGCAGCACGAACGCGAGCGACATGCGTATGTAGGGCCGCGCGAACGGACGTTGTCCGCCGTTGCGGACGAGGTGGATCGCGAGCCCGAGCCCGGCGACCGCGATGACGGCGGCGGTCGCAAGCCCAACTGCACGCGACAGCTCCAGGAGAATCCCGACGACCAGGGTCAGCACGACCGACAGCAGGATCCACGACGCCTGCGTCCATCCGAGCATCGTGCCGAGTGCGCGCGCGGCGATCACCGCGAACACCGCGACGATGGCGGCATCGTGGATCAGCAACGCGCTCGACGGCATGGGCCCGTGGAATGCGACGCTGCCCACACCGACACCGGCCACGGCGATCCCGTAGATGATCTGGGTCGCGGCATCACCGCCCCCCGTCCGTATCGCGCGCAGCACCAACCATAGGCCAGCGACGACATACGCCGCGCTGGACATGGTGTTCACCGGTTGGGCGACGACCGCGTCGCGTATCGCTTCGCAGTCACTCTGCCCGATCTGCGCGGCCAGCAGCATCGTCTACGACACGTCCTCGCTCTGATCGACACTGCTCACGCTCAACGGCGCACACCGGCACGCCACGCCACCCCTGAGTAGGTGTGGCAACCGTGCAACGGTACCTGGTTGGCATCTCGCCCGACGGGTGATGCGTCCACGGATCCGTCCCGTTAGCGTCGACGGCACCGACCCCTGAGGAAGGACCGCAATGGCGACTCTGACCGTGTTCAAGTTCCCGAGTTCGGGCGGCGCGCAGGCCGTGCTGAGCACCATGGAGGACCTCCAGAAACAGGAGCTCCTGGTCGTCCACGACGCCGCGATCGTCCAGTGGCCGGCGGACAAGAAGAAGCCGAAGACCCAGCAGCTGCACAACATGACCGGCGCCGGCGCCCTGTCGGGGACGTTCTGGGGCATGCTCTTCGGCCTGCTCTTCTTCGTTCCCCTGCTGGGTGCCGCCGTCGGCGCCGCGATGGGCGCGTTGGGCGGCAGCATGGTGGACGTCGGCATCGACGACGACTTCATCAAGAAGGTTCGTGACGAGATCAAGCCGAGCACGTCGGCGCTGTTCCTGCTGACCAGCAACGAGGTGACCGACCGGGTCCTCGAGGCGCTCCACGGCGTCGAGATGGAGCTCATCGCGACCAACCTGTCAGCCGAGGACGAACAGCAGCTGCGCGAAGCGTTCGAGGAGGATTGATCGCCGCGCACGGCCGGCACCGGAGCGTTCCGGTTTCGCCGTCTGTGTGCTCGTTCGCGGGCCCTGCCGTCGCCGCCGCCCTGATCCTCCATGTCGGGGTGAGGCGATCACGGCCGGGACGCGGTTGAATGTCTGCGTGGGTCCCGCCGCGACGTCGTGCGGTACCCCGGCAGCGTCGGCCACGCGCAACCGACAGGCAGGAGCAGAGGATGTCTGACGCCGAAGGCGTACGCGACGCGGTGGCGACGGGCACGCGGCGGGCCGTGGAGTGGCTCAACCCGATCACTGGATCGCCATCGGCGGCGCTCGAGACGTCGGCATGGCTGGACGCGTTCAGCCCGTCGCTGATGCCGCGGACGTCGCTGCTCCAGGGCGTCGCGGCCGGTCTGGGAGTGCTCGCCGCCCGCGGGGTGGGCACCGCGGTCGACGGTGCGCTGCGGCAGATGCAGCCGGCAGGCGCTGGGCTCGGCCGCCATCTCGCGGTCCGCGGCCTCGCGGGCGCGCTCGGTACGGCGGCCGGGGCGCTGGCCCCGCGACCGGATGAGCGGCTTCCCCGAGCCGGCGTGCGCTCCGCCGGTCACGTGCTGGCGAGCGCAGCCGTCGGCGGCGCGCTCTACGACGTCGGCGTGTGGCTGCGCACCCGCTACCCCGCCCAGCGCGCGCTGCGGCCCGCGGTGGTGACGGCGCTCGCGGTCGCCGGCGTCGGCGCGCGTGCCGGACGGCAGCTCGTCGCGCGCAAGGCCGCGATCGAGCGCTGGCCCGTCGAGCAGCGCAACACCCTGCCGGCCGCGATCGCAACGGCCTTTGTGACCGACGCGGTGGGATCGGGTCTGGCCCGGGCGTTCGTCGCGACCCGCGGGGCACTGGTCGGGTACCTCGGGCCGGGATGGTCCAAACGGGTGCTCGCCGGTACGGCGAACGCGGCGCTGTGGTCCTCGGCGTTCAGTGGCCTCTACAACGCCGGCATCGCGGCGATCGGCCGGGCCAACGAGCGCATCGAGCCCGGCTACGCACGACCACCGACCAGCACGCTCGTGTCGGGTGGGCCGGGTAGCGTGCTGCCCTTTGCGGACCTGGGGCAGCAGGGCCGCCGGTATGTGACCGACGTGCTGACACCCGAGGTCATCTCCGACGTGCTCGAGGAACCGGCAATCGCGCACCCGATCCGCACGTATGTCGGCTTCGACAGCGAACCGCTCTACCCGTCAGGCCGGGCGGAGCTGGCGTTGACCGAGCTCGAACGCACCGGCGCGTTCGACCGCTCGCACCTGCTGCTCGTCAACCCGACCGGCACGGGATGGGTCGACCACAGCATGATCGAGGCGGCCGAGCTGTTCACGCGCGGCGACATCGCAACGTGCTGCATCCAGTACGGCAGGTATCCGTCCTTCCTCTCGCTGCAGAAGGTCGCGCTCGGTCGGGGTCAGTTCCGGCTTCTGCTGTGGGGGATTCGGCAACGCCTGCTGGAACGACCACCGGACCGCCGTCCGAAGGTGCTCGTCTTCGGCGAGAGCCTCGGTGCGTGGGCGTCATCGGACGTCGTCATGTACGCCGGCCTCGACGGCTTCGACCACTACGGCATCGACCGCGCGCTGTGGGTCGGCCTGCCCGGTCTGGCGAAGTGGTCCCGCAACGGCATGGCCCGCGGCTCCAACGACCTCGTGCCGCCAGGCAGCGTCACCGTGTTCGACCAGCATGAGCAACTGGCCGCCCTGACACCGAAGGAGCGGGACGAGCTACGCGCGGTGATCCTGTCGCATGACAACGACCCGATCGCACAGCTCAGCCCGGATCTTCTCATCGCGCAGCCCGACTGGCTTGGTGACGACCGCGGCCGCAGCGTCCCCGATGGCATGGCGTGGACGCCGATCGTGACCTTCTTCCATGTGCTGATCGACGCGGCCAACGCGATGGTCACGGTACCCGGCGAGTTCAAATCGTTTGGACACGACTACCGTGCCGACATCGCCCGCTTCGTGCTCGACGGCTACGCGCTGCCCGCTGCCACCGCGACACAGATCGCCCGCGTGGAGCAGACCCTGCGCGACCTCGAGCGGGAGCGTTCGGAGCGCATCGCCTCCAGTAGCGAGGCGGCGGCACCGGCGCCGCCGTCGCAGCGCGACGGCCCATCGACGCTCGCGGGCGTTCCCCTGCGACAGCGCCGCACGGCGGGTGCCCGGTGGCGCCGCAGGCTGCCCCGCCGTCCGCCGAGCGAGGCGTCGCCGACCGGAAGTCGATCGGAACTGAGCAGTGTCGAAAGCGAGTTGCACGATAGCTAGCGCCGACCACACCGGTGCCGCGGTATGGCGGCTGACGGAGCGAACGGGGCTGCGAGGAGAGCGCCTATGAAGAAGTTCATGTTGTTGCTGGTCGGTCTGGCTATCGCGTCGGCGATCGCGAAGATGATCTCCGGTAGTCGGGAGGGCGAGGGCGCCGAGGCGACCAGGATGCGCGACCGTGCCCGTGCCGCCGCTGCGCACCGCGATCCGCGATCGGCCGTGACAGCGTCTGTTGATGGAGCCATCGGCAGCGCTGCCGTCGATGTCGGTGGACCGCATCCCGCGTCGGATGTCGAACCCACCGACACGACTCAGGCGCCGTAACCGTTCGCAGGCAAAGCCCGCTCGGGTGATGCGGGCCGGGGTGAGCGTACGCACACTACCCCTATGAGGCTCACGCGGTCACACGACACGCGTTCACCGACCATGAAGCGTGTCCAGGTCGACTGAGCCCGAGCGATCTCGGGTGTGTTCGCTGTCCGCGGTGAGTCCGGACCGACGAGAGAAAGACAGCAGCATGCCGACGGAGTTCACGCCGCGCTTCAACACGCTGATCGACATCTTCCGGCACAGCACCGCCGAGCATGTGCACCGCCCGCTGTTCGGCGTGAAGCAGGACGAGACGTGGGGCTGGATGAACTACGGTGCCTTCCGTGACGAGGTCGACCGGGTTCGTACCGGCCTCGCTGCCCTCGGGGTCGGCAGGAACGATGTCGTCGGCCTCATCTCCGACAACCGTCCCGAGTGGGCCATCGCCGCGTACGCCGCGTACGGGCTCGGCGCGGCCGTGGTGCCGATGTACGAGGCACAGCACGACGAGAACTGGCACTACATCCTCGGCGACTCGGGAGCCAAGGTCGCATTCGTGGCGAACGAGGCCATCCGAAAGCGGGTGGGCGCGTTCAAGGACGACCTCGACCGACTCGAGCATCTCATCGCGTTCGATCATGCGGAAGAGACCGGAGAGCCCTCGTTCGCGGGCCTGGGAGCCGGAGCCTCGGAGGTCGCCCCGTTGGCGGAGGTCGATTCCGCTGACATCGCCGGGTTCGTCTACACCTCGGGCACGACCGGCAAGCCGAAGGGTGTGCTGCTGTCCCACGGGAACCTGGCCCACAACGTCAGTGCCGTGACCGAGGTCTTCCCGCTCGAGCCCGACGACCGCACACTGTCGTTCCTGCCGTGGGCGCACGCGTTCGGGCAGACGGTGGAGCTGCACTGTGTGATCGCCGTCGGCTGCTCGACGGCCTTCGCGGAGTCGACCCCCAAGATCGTGAGCAACCTCGGCGAGGTGCGGCCGACCATGCTCGTCAGCGTGCCGCGCATCTTCACCAAGATCTACGACGGTCTGCACAAGCACATGGAGGCCGAGGGTGGCATCACGAAGCTGATGTTCGATGCGGCCGTCGCCAATGCACGCAAGCGACAGGACCTCGCCGCCAGGGGCGAAACCAGCAGGTGGGTCGAGCTGCAGCACACCGCGCTGGACCGCATTGTCCTCTCCAAGGTGCGGGACAGGTTCGGTGGCAACCTCAAGTACGCGATCAGCGGCGGCGCTGCGATCCCGAAGGAGGTGGCGCTGTTCATCGACGCCCTTGGGATCACCGTCTACGAGGGCTACGGCCTCTCGGAGACCTCACCGATCGTCACCGCCAACTGGCCGGGCAACCGTGTCATCGGTGCGGTGGGCAAGCCCATCCCCGGAGTCACGGTGACCATCGACACCGCGGCGTCGGCCGATCCGCGCGACGGCGAGATCGTGGTGCACGGCCACAACGTCATGCAGGGCTACCACAACCTGCCGGAGAGGACGGCCGAGGTCCTCACCGAAGACGGCGGGTTCCGGACGGGGGATCTGGGCCGCCTCGACGACGACGGGTTCCTGTACATCACCGGACGGGTCAAAGAGCAGTACAAGCTCGGGAACGGCAAGTACGTCGTACCGACGATCATCGAAGACAAGCTCACGCTGTCTCCGTACATCGCGAACGCGATGGTCTACGGCGACGGTCGACCGTACAACGTGGCGCTGATCGTTCCGGAGGCGGACGCGGTCGATCGGTGGGCCGACAAGCAGGGCCGCGAGCTGGACGGCAAGGACATCGTCAACGATCCCGATGTGCTCGAGCTCATCGGCGCCGAGATCGCGGCACAGAGCGAGCGGCTCCCCGGTTACGAGCGCGTGCGGGAGTTCGCGCTCCTCAGCGAGGACTTCACCACCGAGAACGGGCTGCTCACGCCGACGCTGAAGCTGCGTCGGCCCATCGTGTGTGATCGCTTCGAGGACGAGCTCGAGCGGCTCTACCAGTAGCCGCCCGGTGGACCAGGAGCGGGGCGCCTCCACGAGGGGGGCGCCGTGCTCCGTGTGATCGCGGAGGTCGCGCTCTTCGTCCTGTTCGCCTGGGTCATGCGACGACTGCTCGGCGTGCAGCGGCTGTCGTTGACGAAGACAGTCGTGGCGGCGCTGATCGGACTGGCGCTCGGCGAGACGATCGGCCTGCTGCTGGCGCGACGCGGACTGGCGTCTGATCTCGCGGTCACGACCGGCATCGTGCTCGGCCTGGTCTTCGCCATGATGGTGACCCTCACGCTGGAGGCACTCGCGAGCCAGAAACGGCGGCGTCCGATCTGGCGTCGAAACCCGGCGGCGTTCCTGCGCCGCAGGATCGGCCAGAGCCGCCGCTCGATCGAGATCGCAGGGATTGCGTCCCGGCACGGTCTGGGTCGTGGACTCGGCCTCGCCCTCGGCAGCGAGATGACGGCCGACGACGCGGCCGCCTACGGCGCCGATCTGCGCGCCGCGCTGGAGGACGCCGGCGGCGTGTTCGTCAAACTCGGTCAGGTTCTCGCGACGCGCACCGACCTGATCCCGGAGTCGACGGCCGCCGAGCTGGGTGCGCTGCATCAGGACGTCGAGCCCGTGCCACGCGACGAGCTCGAGCCGGCCATCGAGGCCGCGTTGGGGCGCCAGGTCGACGAGGTGTTCGCGGAGTTCGAATGGTCCCCGCTCGGCGCGGCGTCCATCGGACAGGTCCACAGTGCCCGACTGCGATCCGGAACCCGCGTCGTTGTCAAGGCGCGCCGGCCCGACGTGTCCGACACCATCGACCGCGACCTGGAGATCGCACTCGATCTCGCGCGCGTCCTGCACGAGCGCAGCCCCCAGGCCGCTCGGCTCGGGATCGTCGGCGTCACCGAGCAGTTCGCGGCCCAGCTCCGTGCCGAGCTGGACTACGCGATCGAGGCCGCGAACACCCGTGAGGCAGCGGCGGCGCTGAGCTCCGACGCACCGATCGTCGTCCCGACCGTGATCGACGAGCACTCCAGCGACGCGCTGCTCGTGATGACCTACGTCGACGGCACGCCACTCGGCCGGGTCGGCGTCGTCGATCGCGAGCGTGGCCGCAGGCTGGCGGACGCGCTGTTCCGCGTCGAGATCGACGCGATGCTGACCGGCCGACGGTTCCACGCCGATCCCCACCCGGGCAACGTCCTGCTGACACCCGACGGCCAGCTCGGACTCATCGACTTCGGATCAGCCGGACGCCTCGACGCGTTCGAGCGCTCGTCGGTCAGCGACATCCTGACCGCGCTCGCGCTGAACGACGCGACCATGCTGCGGGCGGCGGCGCTCCAGATGGGCATGGAACCGCCCGAGATCGACCCTTCGGTGCTCGACCGCGCCTTCGCCCGCCTCATGGCCGAGCACCTCGGGCCGGGCGCAGCACCCACGGCGGAGCTGCTGCAGGACTTCCTCGCCGTCGCGACTCGCTTCGGTCTCGCGATGCCTCCCAGCATGAGCCAGATGCTCCGCGCGCTCGTGACCCTGCAGGGCACGCTCGACGTCTTAGATCCCGAGTTCGCGATCGTCGACGCGGCGAAGTCGATCGCCTCCGAAGAGATCCGTCGTGACCTGCGGCCCGACAACCTCACCGATCAGGCCAAGCGCGAAGCGATCAGGGTCGCACCGCTGCTGCGGCGCGTACCCCACCACCTCGATCGCATCGCCGGCCAGATCGAGAGCGGCCGCGTGACGGTGCGCCTTCGGCTGTTCTCCGACGATGACGACCTGCGCGTCATCTCGCGGCTGGTCAATCGCATCGTGCTCGTCGCTGTCGGATCAGCGCTCGGCGTCGTCTCAGCACTGCTGTTCGGGCTTACCACAGGGCCGACGCTGTCGCCGAACGTCCGGCTGTTCGATCTGCTGGGCTTCATCGGGCTGTTCGCCGGCGCCGTCCTGATCATGCGCGTCGTGCTGGAGATCCTCCGCGAACCCTGACGCTCACACGGTCGGGCGCGGAACCCAGCGTGTGCCATTGCCGGGCAGGTTGCCACCCGACCGTCCGGGCGACTTCCCCGATACGATCCGACCGCCCCCAGCTCGAAGTAAGGAGAGCCTCGTGGGATTCTGGTCCGACACCGCCCGGCGCGAGGAAGCCCGCGCCAGGTACGAGCAGCGCGTGGCGATCCCGATCCTGATCGCCGCCGCGTTGCTCACCGCGGTGACACTGACGTTGATCTTCGCCGACGTCAGCAGACAGGGTCGGCGCACGCTCATCCTCGTCGACGGTCTCATCTGGCTGTTCTTCGTCGTCGACTACGCGGTCCGGATCACGCTTGCAACGAACAAGCGGCGGTTCGTCCGCGAGGAATGGCTCGACCTGCTGCTCGTCGTCCTCCCGCTCCTCCAACCCCTGCGACTGGCCGGCGCGATCGTGCGGCTGACCCGCATGGGCGTGGTGATCCGCAAGACGAGCCGGAACGCCCGCAGCATCATGGGCAGACACAAGCTGGATCTCGCGCTGACCTGGGCGACCGGGCTCGTGCTCATCGCCTCGGTCGTCACGCCCATCGTCGAGCCCAGCAACAGCTCGATCAAAGACTTCTCCGACGGTCTGTGGTGGTCGCTCGTCACAACAACCACCGTCGGCTACGGCGACCTCGTTCCCATTTCGGCCGCGGGCCGCGTCATCGGCGCCGTGCTGATGGTCGCCGGCATCAGCATCATCGGCCTGATCACCGCCAACATCGCATCGCTGTTCCTCGAGCCGGACCAGCCGGACGGCGAACCCGAACCCGACACCGCCGACGACCGGCTGGCCGCGATCGACGCCAAGCTCGACGAGATCATGCAACGGCTCGATCAGAGCCTGCGACCATGATCCGGACTCGGTCGCTCAGTCTGTCGCACGTGCCGGCAGACGGGTGATGCGCTGACGCGTGGTTCCTGACAGGCTCACGCAAGGACGCGTGTCGGGCACGCACTCCTCGAGACCGTTTCGGCCGTGATCGGATGCAGCGCTTGTTCATGCAGTGCAGGAAGACCCGCAAGTCGTTGGAGCTGACATGACAAGGATCCTGGTGTGGACGCGGTCGATCACGGCGATCGCGGTGGTGTTCACGGCGCTCGGTGCCGTATTGATGCTTGTAGTCGGTGCGGCCACGACGGTTCGCGCCGCACAGATCTACCTCGGCGGGACGAAGCTTGAAGCCTTCGGCGACGAGGCTGCGCTCAAGGCGACGATCGAGATGGTGTCGTCGTTGGACCAGTTCCTGCTCGCGATCGTGCTGCTGATCTTCGCCTTCGGCGTCTTTCGCCTGTTCATCGCCCCCGAAGGCGGCGCGGCCGGTCTGCCGGACTGGTTGATGACCACGACCGTCACCGATCTGAAGACCAAGCTGCTCGAGACGATCGCGATCCTGCTCGCCGTGCTGTTCCTGAAGAGCGCGCTCGATGTGCCGCCCAATGCTGTGATTCCCTGGAGCGTGCTGGTGGTGCCGCTGGCGGTGGGGATCTTCTCCGCGTCGGTGTGGCTGATCAGGCGCTCGGGGCATTGATGGGCACGGCGCTCGCCCGGGTCGGTCGCCCCTCCGACCTCGCGCCCGCAGCGATCGATCACGGCCAGGGCTCAGCGGCTGGGCAACGTAGAAGGGGCACTCGCCATGGAGCAGTTCGCGCAACTACTCGGGTCGGCCGTCATCGCCGTGCTGATCGGCGGCTTCGGTCCGCTCGTGGGGGTCGCGCTCGGGTGGGACCCGTTCGTGGTGTTCCTTGGCGCGACCTCGGGCAGCCTCGCGTTCATGTGGCTGGTCATCTTCCGGGCCGCGGGCCTGCGGGAGCGCATCGTGCGCCGCTTCTCGAAGACCGACACGAAGAAGGACAGCACCGTACGGCGGCTCTACGAGCGGTTCGGGGAGATCGGGCTCGCCACCATCGTCCCCATCGTCCTCGGGCCGACACTGGCGCTCGCGGCCGCCGTCATCTTCGGCGTCGACAAGGCCCGGTTCGCCCGGTGGTACGCCGCGAGCACGGCCATCGGCTTCGCGATCCTCACAGCATTCTGGGTCCTCGTCCTTTGACGGCAGCGCCGCGTCACCGCTTCTTCGTGAGCCAACACAGGAGGACGTAAGCCTTCTATACGTACTACACGCATCCGAATGCAACCGGTATGGAGGACGAACACCAAGGGAAAGGGCTGCGCATGACCGACCAACCGACCGACTTCCCAGAGTTGAACCCGGACGACCCGACCATCGATATGTGGCGCACACCGATCGAGAATCTGCAGGGGAACCGCCCTCCGGGCCTGATGAACGTGAACCGGTACCCGTTCGCGCTCGCATCACACGGCATCGCGACGTTCCTGTCACGACCGATCGCACTCACGCCCGCCGACCTTCGCGCCGCACAGGTCGAGGTCGCGATGCTCGGTGCCGGGTTGGACTTCTCGGGAGGCCTGCGGGGTACCGGGTACGGCCCGAGAGCGCTCCGGGCATTCGACATGTACCTGCCGAGCGTCACCACCGGGCTGCCCCACGCCCACACGCGGGTCGACGCCCTCGAGGAACTGGTGATGTGCGACTACGGCGATGCCGCAATCGACTTCGAGTCGACACACCGGTCGATCGAACCGATCCGTGGTCTGGTCCGTGAGGTCGCAGAGACCGGCGCGATGCCGTTCGTCATCGGGGGCGATCACGCGCTGATGTATCCCGATGTCGCGGCGCTCGCCGACGTGTACGGGAAAGGCAAGGTCGGCGTCGTGCACTTCGACGCGCACTACGACGCCGCGCGGCTCGGCATCGGGCACAACCTCACGCACGGCACGCCGGTCCGCCGCCTCATCGAGCAGGGCTACGTCAGCGGCCACAACTTCGTGCAGGTCGGCCTGCGCGGCTACTGGCCCGACGACGAGGACCTCGCCTGGATGCGCGACCAGGGGTTCCGGTACCACTTCATGGCCGAGGTCGAACGGCACGGGTGGGAGCACGTCATGCAGCGAGCGATCGCGGAGGCCTCCGAAGGCACGGATCACCTCTACCTCTCGCTCGACATCGACGTGCTCGACCCCGCGTACGCCCCAGGGACAGGGACTCCGGAACCCAACGGTCTCACGCCTCGGGAGCTGTTCCCGCTCCTGCGCCGGCTCGGTGCCGAGACGAACCTCGTCGGTGTGGAGCTCGTCGAGCTGAACCCGCTGGTCGATCCGACGTACGTTACGCCACTCGTCGCGAACCGCTGCGTCAGGGAGATCCTCACCGGCATCGCGATGCGCAAGAAGGGGATCACCGAACCGCACTACCTCGCACCCGAGGCCGTCGACCATGGACAGGGCTGAACGGGCCACGGGGGGACCGGGCGTGAAGGGGGAGCTCAGCCGCAGCCTCACAACGAGGCAGGACTGGATCGTCGCCGGCTACGAGGCGCTCGGCGATGGCGGCCTCGACCGCGTCAGCGTTGAGGCGTTGGCCGACCGGCTGGGTGTCTCGAAGGCCGGCTTCTACCACCGCTTCGCCAACCGCCGGGAGCTGCTCAACGAGATCGTCAAGCACTGGATCGACCGCAGCGCGGCGTTGATGGAGCGAGGCTCGCGGATCGCGGATCCGCGGGAACAACTCTGCGAGGTCGGCGTCGA